>JAGSHC010000346.1 GCA_023954745.1 Deltaproteobacteria bacterium
CCGTCGACCTCGCCCACCAGCGTCTCGCCCGACGAGGCACTCCCTTGCACCGCCTGGCCCTCGCTGAGGCCCTCGCCGCCACCGGCCGCATCGACGAGGCGCAACGCGAACTCGCCACAGTGCTCGATAGCGCCCCGAACCTCGCCGCCGCCCACAGTCTGGCGGCGCGCCTCCCCGCTCTGGAGAGCCGATGATCCTCCGCCTCCTCCTCGTTGCGCTGCTGCTGCCTGCCTCGGCGTCCGGACTGGAGTTGCTGCGCGGGCCCTACCTGCAGCGGGTTGGCCCCAACGAGGTCACGGTCGTGTTCCGCACGGACGTGCCCTGCAGCGGGGAGTTTCTGTGGGGCTCGGCTCCCGATGCTCTCGACCAGGTCGTGCCCACGGGCGCCAACGCCACCGAGCACGTCGTCGTCCTGACGGACCTGAAGCCCGCGACCAGGCTGTTCTACGACGCCCGGTGCGACGGGCTCCGCATCACCGCCGGGATCCCACCGGAGACCATGCACTTCACCACCGCCCCGCCCGCGGGATCCACGTCGCGGGTGCGGGCCTGGGTCGTGGGGGACTCCGGCACCGGGAGCTTCGCCCAGTTGAACGTGCGAGACGCAGCGGTCTCCCACTGGGGGGCCGACGCCCCGGACCTCTTCCTCCACATGGGAGACATGGCGTACGGGTCCGGTACGGACACCCAGTTCACCGCGTTCTTCTTTGGGGTGTACAGCAGCATCCTCCGATCGGTGCCCACCTTTGCGACCATGGGCAACCACGAAGGCGCCACCTCCGAATCGGACCTGCAGGAGGGGCCCTACTACGAGGCCTACGTACTGCCCACCGACGGGCGCCTCGGTGGCGTGCCGTCGGGCACCGAGGCCTGGTACTCGTTCGACTGGGCCAACGTGCACTTCGTGGTGCTCGAGAGCCACCAAAGCGACCGGAGCCCCGAGGGCCCCATGCTCACCTGGCTCGCCGAGGACCTCGCGGCCACGGACCAGGAGTGGATCGTCGCCTTCTGGCATCACCCGCCCTACACCAAGGGCAGCCACGACAGCGACTACGAGGGCAACCACGTCCAGATGCGGGAGAACGCCGTGCCCATCCTCGAGGCCGGCGGGGTCGACCTGGTCCTCGGGGGGCATTCGCACATCTACGAGCGCAGCTACCTCGT
Organism: Deltaproteobacteria bacterium; assembly: GCA_023954745.1. Taxonomy (GTDB): domain Bacteria; phylum Myxococcota_A; class UBA796; order UBA9615; family UBA9615; genus JAGSHC01. Next base: position 1,165 of record JAGSHC010000346.1, read on the forward strand.
CCAAGGCGGCTACGAGACGCCCACCACAGACCAGGGGATCGTCGACGCGTCGGACGGCCGAGGCACCGGCGACGGCCCCTATGCGGTGGAACCCGGCCTCGCAGCGGGGGACGGCTCCGTCTACGTAGTCGCGGGCCACGGCGGTGCCAGCGTGAGCCAGAGCGGCGAGCACCCGCTGATGTACTTCGCGGAGGCAGAGCAGGGCTCCGTTCTCGTCGACGTCGTGGGCAACCGCCTCAGCCTCCGCAACGTCCGGCACGACGGTGAGGTGACGGACTCGATGACGCTCCTGAAGGGCGCGGGCATCGACGTGGCCCTGCCAGACGGGGGGGAGCGGTTCCTGCCCGGCAGCGACGTCGACATCACCTGGGGGGTGGTGGGCGCGGACGGTCCCGCGGTGGTCGAGTGGACCTGCGACGACGGGGAGAATTGGTACCCCGTGGGCGACGCGAACCTCGAGGACGGCGGAATCGCCTGGCAGGCACCCTTCATCGAGACCCACGCGGCGCGAGTCAGGGTCCGCAGCGTCGACGGGAGCGTCACCGACACCAGCGACGGGCAGTTCAGTATCCGCGGGCGGCCGGTGGACTCCACCCCGGTGCCCTGGGGCTCCCGGTGGAGATACCGAGGCGAGGCCGCCGTTCCGGGCCCCGACTGGATCGCCCCGGGCTTCGACGACGGCCGATGGTTCGAAGGGCCCGCCGAGCTGGGCTTCGGAGACGGGGACGAGAGCACGGTGATTCCCGCAGACTCCGCCCAGGCGAGCTACCTGTTTCGACACACCTTCTGGATCCCCACCGAGGTGAGCGCGGCTACCTGGCAGGTGCGCTTCGACGACGGCTTCGCCCTGTGGATCAACGGGGAGCTGGCCGGAGCGCGCAACATGGAGAACGGCTTCGGAATGCCGGCTTGGGCCAGCGCCACGTCGGACGACAACGAGTGGGCGGGGAGCGAGGCCGTGACCGGCCGACTCCAGGCGGGCTTCAACACGCTGGCGGTGATGGTGAAGCAAGCACCTGCCTCCACGGACGACCTCAGCTTCGACCTCCAGCTCGACGTCAGCTTCTCCCTCGACGAGCAGCCCGCCTCCTGCGTCCCCGAGGAGGTCGTGGGGGACGACGACGACAGCGCCGAGGTGCCGGCGCTCACCGACTGCAGCTGCGGTGACAGCGACAGCACGGCCGCGTTCCTCCCGCTCCTGCTCTTGGGCGGCCTCCCCCGAAGGCGCCGCTGAGCCCGGTCTGATCGGGGCAGTGCCTCGATCACCGTGAGTGAGTCGGGCACTGGCGGATCCCTCGGCGGGGCACCAACATGCCGTCCATGTCCGACTTCGACTACGACTACTTCGTCATTGGCGCTGGCTCCGGCGGCGTCCGCTCTTCACGCATTGCGGCGTCGCTCGGCGCCCGGGTGGCGATTTGCGAGGACAATCGCCTCGGTGGCACCTGCGTCAACGTGGGCTGCGTGCCCAAGAAGCTCCTCGTCTACGGATCGAGCTACGGCCCCGACATGGAGGACGCCGCTGGCTTCGGGTGGACCATCGGCGAGCGCACGTTCTCCTGGGCGGACCTCATCGCCGCCAAGGACAAGGAGATCGCACGGCTGAACACCGTCTACGGACGGATCCTGCGGACAGCCGGCGTCACCGTGCACGAAGGCCGCGGCGTGCTCATCGACAAGAACACCGTGGACGTGGCGGGGACCCGCTACACCGCCGAGCACATCCTCATCACCACGGGCGGGCGCCCATGGGTCCCGCCGATTCCCGGCGCAGATCTGGGGATCACGTCCGATGAGGTCTTCGACCTCCCCGAGCAGCCGAAGCGGGCGGTGATCATCGGGTCGGGCTACATCGGCGTCGAGTTCGCGGGCATCTTCAACTCCATCGGCTCCGAGACCACGATGATCTACCGCTCGGCGCTGCCCCTGCGGTCCTTCGACGAGGACGTGCGCAGCTGCCTCAGCGAGGAGATGGAGAAGCGCGGGGTCCACCTGCTTCGGGACACGCGCATCGAATGCTTGGAGCGCCGGGCCGACGGCGCCATCGACGTGGTGCTCGGAGACCAGGAGGTCGTCACTGCGGACATGGTGCTCTTCGCCACCGGGCGGGTCCCCAACACCGCCGGGATGGGCCTCGAGGAGGCCGGCGTGGAGCTCGGCGAGCGCGGCGGCATCGAGGCAGACAGCTTCTACGCAACGTCGGTACCAGGCATCTGGGCCCTCGGCGACGTCATTGACCAGGTGCAGCTGACTCCGGTGGCTCTGGCGGAGGGCATGGTTCTGGCGCGTCGGCTCTTCGGCGGCGTCCGGGGCCGCGTCCAGTACGAGGTCCTCCCGACGGCCGTCTTCAGCCAGCCCAACGTGGGCACGGTCGGCCTCACCGAGAGGGACGCGCGGGCGCGGGGCTCGGTGCGGATCTACAAGTCTCACTTCCGACCCATGAAGCACACGATCTCCGGTCGCGACGAGCGCACGTTCATGAAGATCATCGTCGACGACGTCAGTGACGTGGTCCTCGGCGTCCACATGGTCGGCCCCGACGCCGGTGAGATCATTCAGGGGTTCGCGGTCGCGATGACCTGCGGCGCCACGAAAGCCCAGTTCGACGCCACCATCGGGATCCACCCCACGGCCGCCGAGGAGTTGGTGACCATGCGGACCCCCGAGCCCGACCCCATGTGAGGGGAGTGACCTCTCGTGTAAGCGAAGGAAAGCCCTGCAGACACGGGGGCTTGGAGTTGGCAGCCTGAGATCGTTCCCGGAGTTGTTGTCCCGGGAGAGGAGGTCCCATGCGCCGAGTCATCGCCCTTGCCCTTTGCCCCCCTGCCCTACTGCTCTTTGGCTGCGACATCAGCAGCACCGCCACCGCTGACTGCTGGGAGGCAGGCACCGTCCTCGATGTGAGCGGCGCCGCCGGAGCCGGCGCCAACTATGCGAACCCGGACCTGTGGGCCGGCTGCACCGACGACTCGCTCATCATCGAAGGCAACGGGATCCCCACCTACTCCTTCGTGCAGATGACTCCGAATCCGCTCACCGAGCAGAGCTACAGCTTCGACCTCCCCCGCAACCCCGAGGTGGCAGCCCAGACGACGGAGATGCCCCTTCTCGGGCTCGCGGGAGTCGCGGTGAACGGCCTCGTGTTCTTCGGGCCCAATGAGGCCGGCCAGCCCGCCAGCAGCGCCTGGGGCGACCCCATCTACAACGGGATCACGGATGGCTGCTTCGGCCACACCGCCGGCGAGTACCACTTCCACGCCCTCAGCCAGAAGTGCCTGACCCAGGACGCCGTGGGAGAGAGCGAGCCCTGGACCCTGGCCGACCCAAACCCCGCCGAAGCCTCCCCCGTGATTGGCTGGGCGATGGACGGCTTCCCCATCTACGGTCCGTACGGGTGCCTCGACAGCGACTGCACCGAGGTCGCCGAGATGAAGAGCGGCTTCGACCAGATCGCTGACCCCACCCAGGACGCCTGGGATGCGTACGCGTGGTCTGAAAAGAGCGACCCCACCTTCCTCGACGCGTGCAACGGCCGGGTGCAGCCCGACGGGAGCTATGGCTACCACGCCACCGAAGGATTCCCCTACATCATCGGCTGCTACGTGGGCACGCCGGTGGACACGGGCCTGGGAGCGATGCCGTGACCCGGGCTCCCCTCGCCTTCGTGCTGATCGGCCTCACAGCCGGCTGCCCCAGCGACAGCAACGACACCCTCGACCTCGGAGAAGACGTCACGGTCAGCGATGACGCCAACCGCCTGACCCTCACCGGAGTGGACTGGAACCTGACCTGGAGGGGGGATGCGGTGGAGAGCGGGTGGAGCACCACCAACGACCTCGGCATCACCTTCACCGTCTCCGAGGGCTGGCTGCTCGACTACAGCGCCACCCTGGTGCGCTGCAACGAGTCCGTGGCGACGCGGGCGCCCGTCGCTCCCCGGGGGCGGCGCACGTTCAGTCCCTGGTCGCTCCTCGGTGGCACGGCCCACGCGGGCCACGAGGTCTACGACGACCCCAGCGCGGTGGAGCCTCAATGGGGCGAAGCTCTCGAGATGCTGGCTCCCGTCCATCTCGGGACCCGGTCCTTTGCGCCGGACGTGTACTGCGGGGTCCACTGGCTCGTCGCCCGCGCCGATCAGGGGGTCCAGTCCGAGGGAGGCACCGACTTGTCAGGCACCAGCCTCCGGCTCGCCGCCCACTGGGCGACCGATGGGGACGAGGGAGAGTTGGTCATCGACAGCGACTTCACCCAGGGGGTGGTGCTGGAGTTCCCGGATGAGGCTCTGAAGGCTCCGACCGAGGCCACCGTCGCGCATCTGTCGCTGGTGCGTGACGAGCAGGGCCTGTTCGATGGGGTGGACCCGCGGGCGATGAACGAGTACGCCATCGCCTGGGCCGTGCTCGAGAACGTGGCCGCGCATGTCCGGCTGGAGGTCACGCTGAACGAGCCCGCGCCCTCCAAGGAATAAGGGCGCGAAGGATTTCTCCTCCGCGCCCTCAACTACTCGTACGGGACAGTCTTA
>JAGSHC010000129.1 GCA_023954745.1 Deltaproteobacteria bacterium
CGGCGAGATCCTGTCGCCCGAGCTGGCTGAGGGGCGCGCGCTCTTCTTCTCGGCATCCAACGAGATGATGGCCCTCCCTGGCGCCGGCGTCTCATGCGCCACCTGCCACCTCGACGGCCGCACGGACGGCCTCACGTGGGAGTTCGACGAGGGGTCGCGCCAGACGCCGAGCCTGGCGGGTGAGGTGTCGCTGACCGCCCCGGTGACCTGGGTCGATGGGGTCGAGACCGTCTTCGACGAAGTGGTCATCACCAGCCAGGGCCGCATGGGCGGCGAAGGGCTCGGCGAAGCCGACGCCCTCAAGGTGGCAGCCTTCGTGGACTCCACTCCACTCCCAGACACTCCCAACCGCGGCGTGACCAGCGACTCGATCCAGCGCGGCCAGGCCCTCTTCGAGAGCGAAGAGATCGGCTGCGCCGACTGCCACAGCGGCGTCGCGTACACGGACAACGAGAACTACGACATGTACGGCCTCAACGGCGTCCGCACCCGCGGGCTGCTGGGCATCGCAGCGTCCGCGCCGTACCTGCACGACGGCTCCGCGCCCACCCTGCGCGCCGTGCTGTCGACCGCGCGTACCGGGGAGATGGGCGACACATCCAGCCTCAGCAACGCGGACATGGACGACCTCGAGGCGTTCCTCAAGAGCCTGTAGCCGGTCGGGGAGTTCAGCCCCCCGGGATACAGCGAGTCACGGAGCCGGGGACGCCGCATCGCGCGGGGTCCTCGGTTCTCCTTGGGCTCTCTTGGCTCGCGCGGCAAGACTCAGCCCCTGGGCGAGCAGCCACTGCCCCGTGATGGGCCACAGCCCCTCCGCGATGGCGCGATGGCCGGCGGCGTTGGGGTGCTGGTCGGCGTTGCTCACGACGTCGGGCTCCAACCCAGCGAGGGTCGGATGCAGGTCTTGGGTCGCGATCCCTCGCCGGCCGAGGGCCGCCGCGAGCCGCTTCTGGGCCAGCCCCTCCGGGTCTGAGGGGTCATCGAGGTCCTCCATGTGCGGCAGCTGAACGACGGAGAACGGGAGGCCAGCCGCCTCCACCTCGCTCGCGAGCTCCACAGCCCACTCCATCGAGCAGGCAAAGCCGTGATGCTCCTCCCGCAGCACCGCCGGCCCCGCCCACGGCGCCAGCGGCGAGCCGGTCTTGGCCACCCAGTAGAGATCGTGGGCGACGCGCGCCGCCGCGGAGAGTTCCTGGGCGCGGGCCACCCGAGCGGGCCCCTGCGGTGGAGGAAGCGGGCAGAGCCGGTACACGTTCGGGACGCGTCGGTCGATGACGGCGTCGTTGCTGTAGTACCCGAGCAACACTGCGTCCGGGCGGTACGCGGAGACGACCCGGCGCCAGTGCAGAAGCTGGAGCCAGGTGTTGTAGCCAGGGACTCCAAAGTTGAGCACCTCCGCGTCGACGCCCGAGGTGGCGAGCTCCGCGTCGAGTCGTGCCTCGAGCAGCGCAGGCCAGGCTTCGCTGGCCTGGACGCCCCAGCCGAACGTGAAGCTGTCGCCGAGCACTGCCACCCGGAAGGTGTCGGCTGCGCGCGCCTCGGGATGGAACGGGCCGTTGTAGCCGCCCTCGTTGGCGTGGGTGACGAGGTCGAGGTGACCGATCTCGTGGTGCGGCTCGAACCCGAGAACCTCGGGCACTTCCTCAATCTCGAAGGGCCCCAGAAGCACATCGCTGGTGCGCTCGGCGAGCCGGCAGAACCCCTCGATGACCAACAGCGCCATGCCGAGCGTGAGGGCCGCAAAGGTCAAGCGGCGCAGGGGTGACCGTCGTTCCATCCACCGGATCCTGCCCGAGGCCACCCCGGTTTGGGGGAGGTCCCGTCGGTTGCACCGCAGACGCCGCGCTGCAACGCCCCGTGATCTGGAACGCTCCGTGCTGACACTGCAAGGGTATGCGACGTCTCCTGCTTCTCGCCCTCGCCGCGCCCGTGCTCGGCTGTCCTCCGGCCGCGCCCTCCTTCGAGCCGACGCTGTACGACTCCGCGCCGGTGGCGCGCGTCGAAGCCCCCAGCGTCGCTGCCCTGGACCGCCCGTACTTCGTGGACGGCTCGGCGTCCTACGACCCTGACCAGGACGAGATCACGTGGGCCTGGCGACTCCACCAGAGGCCCGAGAACTCCGCCCTGGCCGAGAACCCCTTCGTGCCCAACGAGGACCGAAACGCCCAGGTCAGCTCGTTCGTCCCGGACGTGTTGGGTCGCTACACCATCGCCTTGAGCGTGAGCTCCCTCGGGCTGACCAGCGAGTCCGTCTACGCCGTGGTGGACGTGCTGCCCGACGGGACCCTTCCCGAAGCCGACGCTGGCCCCGACCGAGTCACGCTCGAGGGTCTCGAGGTGTGCCTGGACGGCTCGGGCTCACGCGACCCTCTGGGGGCCGACCTCACCTACGCCTGGTCCATGGCCTCGCGGCCCGCGGGCAGCGTTCTCTCCTCCGCGGACATCGACGGAGTCACAGCCGCTGCGGCCTGCTTCACCCCGGACGCCGCTGGGCTGTTCACGTTGGCGCTGAGCGTGGCTGCAGGTCCGCGAGACGGTCTGCCCGACTACGTGGACATCGACGTGCAGACCACCAACCAGGCTCCCGACGCCGCGGCAGAGGCCCTCTCCTCCCTGGCGTGCTCCTACGTGGGCTTCGATGGGTCCGAGTCGAGCGACCCCGACGGAGACAGCCTGACCTACCGCTGGTCCCTTCTCCTCGCGCCCCCCGGGAGCGACACCGCGTTGGGAGAAGCAGCCTTCGATGACTCCAGTTCGCCGTCGCCGACCCTGTATGCAGACCTCGAGGGCAGCTGGTTCGTCGAGCTGTCCGTGTTCGACGGGGAAGCGTGGTCATCGCCGGAGATCATCGAGGTGGTCACCACCCCGAAGACGGACAACGCGGGCCCTGTCGTCTCCCATCAGGGCGACATGTATTTCGCCGACCTTCCGCTGCCCTGCAACACCTGGTGCCCCGCGATTCAGGTCACCCTCGACGCCGGCCCGTCGTGGGACCCCGACGGAGACCCCGTGGACCTGAGCTGGGAAGTGGTGTCCGGCGGCGGCAGCCTCGACGTGACCAGCGGGCCGAACCCGCGGCTCACCATCCCCAGTCAGTCCGGTTCGTGCGCCGCTGGCAACCCCTCACAGGAGCAGGTCGTCGTGCGCGTCACCGCCACCGACTGCTCGGGCGCCACCGACCAGAGTGAGATGGTCATCCTTGCGGAGTGCGGCGTGGGTCTCTGATCGGCCCAAGGGCATCGGGCCCCCCAGCGATTGCTGGAGGGCCCGATGTTGAGGCGACCCTGGTTCGACCGTTCAGCGCACGCAGAGCTGCTGAATCTGCGTGATGGCGCCGGCCTCGATGGGGAACTCGATGCTGCGGCCGTTGGCGCCGGCCCATCCGCTCAGTTCGACGCAGAGCCCAGACTCCAGCTCGTAGCTCGCCTTGTAGTCGCCGGGCTTCAGGTTCTTGACGAAGGGCCGGGCCCCCTGCACGCCGATGACCTGGCGGCGGTCGGACTGGATGCGCCAGCTCGGCATCAGGTCGAAGACCGGACCATCCGCCGTCACCCGCTCGGTGATGATCTGGAGGGAGCCTCGCCCCTCGTCGGGGGTTCCGCGCTTCGTCGTCAGCTGGATGTCCAGGTCCAGGTAGTCGTAGCGCCCGCCCTCCATGGGAATGATCACTGGGGTGAAGCCGTCGGCGTCGATGCGCAGCAGCTCCGCCACGCCATCCTCGAGGTCCGGCAGGGAGAACCCGCCGTCGTCCTGGGAGGTCGCGCAACGGAAGGCGCCCACGAGGCACACCCGGGCGTCGGCGACGACAGCGCCCTGCACCGTCCGCACCACACCGACGGCGGGGCCGGCGTACTCGATCTGAGGTCCGTCGGCAGCGCTCAGGTCGGAGGCGTTGACGTCCGAAGGCTGCTCATCGGCAGGGGCAGTACAACCGGCAAGGGCAAAGGCAAGGGCGAGGGCAAGGGTCTGAATTCGGATGCTGAACATGGCTGGCTCCTTCTCTCCCACGTCGTTGTGGGGTCGAACCAACCAGTTAGCGAGGACCGTGCCAACCCGGATCGCGATAAGAGCAAGCGACTGTAACTACTCGACTTTTACCCGAAAGCGCCGTCTCCGACGGGGTAACACACGGCGCCTCGGTCCCGTGTCCGCGGACGTCCGCGGGCGCCGTCAGCCAGCCAACCACTCCCCCACCTCGGGTAGGGAGTGGAGTACACGGCCGCGCTCGTGGGCCTCGAGGTAGTCCATTTCGTACTGGGGAGTGTGAGCGTTGGCCACCAGCCCCACGGTCGCGCCGAGGGCCAGGGGCAGAGCGAGGTCCAACTCGAAGATGTCCCCAACCACCGTGAGTTCGCTCCAGTCCGCGCCGCGCTCCTCGAGCAGCCGAGTGAGCGCCTCGTAGTAGAGGCGTCGACGCAGCAGGATCGGCCGGGAGAGGTTCGGGACCCGCAGCTCCTCGGGCACGTCGTCGAAGCTGTCGTCGAGGACGTACTTCTTGGCTCTGCCGTGGACCCGCTCGACGAGCCAGAGCAACGCGTCGGCATCGTCCCCCATGGCGGACAGCTGCCGGATCTTCTCCTGCACCGGCACCGTGTGAGAGTTGGTCACCACGTAGGTGGTCTCCGCCGGGGTACCGAGCAACACCTCACGGGCGCCGTCCCGAAAGACGGTCTTCGTCTTCGGGTAGTTGTACTTGTAGAGGATCCCATCGAGGAGCCGGTCCCTGTCGTCAGCGTCGGGCAAGCGTCCGTAGTGGTCGAACACCATCCGGGCCACCGGCATGATCCGCAGGTAGGGGTCCACCGTCGCGGGAGCCACGATGCGGCCGCCGAACACCCAGCCATGAGCCTGGGGGTTCGCCGCGACCTTCGCCTCGCACGTCTTCGCGAAGACATCCACCTCCTCGAGAGACACGCCGCACAGGGTCGCGATGTCATCGAGGTAGCCGTCCCGGAACGGCCTTCCCTCCTCCTCGGCGTCAGTGAGGGTTCCGTCGAAGTCGAAGACAATGAGTCGGCTCATGGAGCTGCCTTTCCGGTGTAGAGGCCCAGGGTACGTGTGGCGGGCACAGTCCACGACGAGTCGTGGCTCATGCAGGTCTGAACGAGGCGATTCCACTGCTCCGGCTGAGCGTGCAGGTGCGCCGCGCGATCGATGCACCTGGCGAGCTCGGGGCCGCCGAGAGGCGAGAACACGAAGCCCGTGCCATGGCCTTCGCCCAACGCCTGATCGCCGGGGTCGATGACCGTGTCGGCGAGGCCACCGACCGGATGAGCGATGGGCACCGCGCCGTAACGCATCGCCTGGAGTTGCGTGAGACCGCAGGGCTCCACCCGACTGGGCACGCCGATGACATCGCTGCCAGCGAAGATCCGTCGCGCGAGCCCCGCATCGAAGCCAATCCTCACCGCGACACGCCCGGGGACCCTGCGGGCCAGCTCCTCGAAGCGCTCCTCAATGGCCCGCTCGCCGCTCCCGAGCAACACCAGCTGCGTGCGCTCGTCCGCGAGGTGCTCCCATGCGTCGGCCACCACATCCAAGCCCTTGTTCCAGACCAGACGCGACACGACGCCAAACACCAGCCCGCCGAGGTCGGGCAAGCCCATCTCCTCGAGCAAGGCCGTGCGACAGGTCGCTCGGCCGGCCATGTTCTCGGCCCAGTACGGCGCGGGCAAGGTCGGGTCGATGCCCGGGTCCCACATGGCCGGCGACAGTCCATTGAGGACTCCGCAGAACTGGTCTCCTCGCGCGCGGAGGAAGCCGTCCAGTCCGTGGCCGCCCTCCTCGGTGAGGCACTCCCGGGCATGCCCGGGGCTCACGGTCGTGGTCACGTCCGAGAACGCGATGCCCGCCTTGAGAAAGCTGAGCTGGTCCCGATACTCGAAGCCCTCCATCGTGAACTGCTCCCAACGCAGCCCGAGCCTGGGCACGAGCTCCTTGGAGTAGACGCCCTGGTAGAGGATGTTGTGGATGGTGAAGATCACCCTGGTGCTCTCCCAGGCCCGCCGCACCTCGGCGCCCCCGAACTGGCGCGCGTAGACCGGCGCCAGGCCGAGATGCCAATCGTGGGCATGCAACACGTCCGGCGCGCCGCCCAGCAGGGCCGGCGACACGTCGATGACGGCCTTCGCGAACCAGGCAAAGCGTTGGGGATTGTCGGGCCATGCCTGCTGGTCGGCTCCGTGGTAGATGCCCTCGCGGTCGAACAGCTCGGGACAGTCGACGAAGGCCACCTCGAGGCCCTCCACGCTCACGGGCTCCACGCGGAGCACCCTTCCCACCGGCCCCCCAGGCACGGGAGCCACGGTCCAGCCAGCATCGACCAGCGTCTCGCCGCGACGCTCGGCGGCCGCTCGCACTCCTCGATGCAGTGGGCACAACACCAGGACGCGACTTCCGGGAGGAGTGAGCTCCGCCAACGCCTGAGGCAGAGAGCCGACCACGTCCGCCAGCCCCCCGGTCTTGCACCATGGCTCGACCTCAGCCGCAGCGTGCACGATGCGCATCACGGCGCGCGGTACTTCGAGTAGCGGGGCCCGGAGCTCTCGTAGCTATGGCGACGCCGGTCGCTCTTCCGGTAGTTCCCGTCCAGGGCCGCCATGGCGTCCTTCGTGGCGGGGTCGTTCTCGAGCATGGTGCCCATGTCCCCAGCGAACTCCACCGGGCCCGACGCGGGGACGTAGGTCCCCTTGGGCAGCACCACGATGCCCCCGGCGGTCACGAACGGGAACCGACGCCGGTCCTCCTCGGGGTCCAGGCCGATGCGCGCTCCCGGAGCGATGTCGCAGTTCTTGTCGAGCAACACGTTGCGCAGATCCGCTCGTGCTCCGATGTTGCAGCCCGACAAGGTGATGCAGTCCCGCATGTTCGCGCCGACGTGCACGTAGGAGTCGTACCCGAGAAGCGTGCGCTCGAGGGTGGCGCTCACCACGATGGAGCCCTCGCACACGAGGCTGTCGTCGACCGCCACCTCACCAGCCCCGGCCTCCCGGGTGAAGCGCGCGGGTGGGTAGTCACGCTGCGCGGACCGGATGCGCCACCGGCGGTTGTAGAGGTTGAGGGTCGGGACCGGGGAGCGCACGTCCATGTTCGCCGCGACGTAGCTCTCCACGGTGCCCACGTCCCGCCAGTACGGGGTGCTCCCGTCGGGCTCACCGGACACCACGTTCTTGCCGAAGTCGTAGGCGTAGAGCCTCTTGCCCTCGGCCAACATCCGGGGAATGACGTCGTTGCCGAAGTCGTGACTGCTGGCTTCGTCCGCGGCGTCGTCGATGAGGGCGTCCATGAGCACCTTGGCGCCGAACAGGTAGTTGCCCATGCTCACGAGGCAGGTGCCGGGGCGTCCTGGGATGGGCGCAGGGTTCGCCGGCTTCTCCTGGAAGCCGATGATGCGTCCCTCGGCGTCCACCTGGATCACCCCGAACGACGAGGCCTCCTCAATGGGGACGGGGCAGGCGGCGATGCTGAGGTCAGCCGAGACCGCCTTGTGGAACTCCTCCATCTGACGGACATCGAACTTGTAGACGTGGTCCCCGCCGAACACGGCGACATGGTCCGCCCGGGCATCCAGGATGAGGTTCATGTTCTGGGTGATGGCGTCGGCGGTGCCGCGATACCAGTGCGACCCCATGCGCATCTGGGCCGGTGCGATCTCGATGTAGTGGTCGAGACCGCCCAGGTGCCAGTTGCGGTTGATGTGCTTGATCAGCGAGCTCGCCATGTACTGCGTCAGCACGTAGATGCGGCGGTACCCCGAGTTCACGAAGTTGCTCAGGACGAAGTCGATGATGCGGTAGCGCCCGGCGAAGGGAACGCCCGGCTTCGCCCGGTGGCAGGTGAGGGGCCCGAGGCGGCTTCCCTTCCCCCCGGCCATGACCATGACGACGGTGCGGGTCTGCGGCATGACTAGCCTCTCTGCGCGCCGGCGCGAATGGCGTCGACGACGGTGGGATCGGCGAGGGTGCTGACGTCTCCGAGCTCGTCCCCCCGCCCCTCGGCGATCTTGCGGAGCAGGCGGCGCATGACCTTTCCGCTGCGGGTCTTCGGGAGGCCCGGCACCACCTGCAGCCTGTCGACCCGCGCGTGCGCGCCGATGCGCGTGCGGCAGACCCCCTGCATCGTCTGCTCGAGGTCGTCGGTCAAGGCCTGGCCCGACTGGAGGACCACATAGGCGTAGACGCCCTGCCCCTTGATGGGGTGGGGAAACCCGACCACCGCCGCCTCGGCGATGGCCTCACTGGAGACCAGGGCCGACTCGAACTCCGCCGTGCCCATGCGGTGCCCAGACACGTTGAGGACATCGTCCACGCGCCCGGTGATCCAGTAGTACCCGTCCGCGTCTCGCTTGCAGCCGTCGCCGGTGAAATAGAGCCCGGGGAACATGCCGAAGTAGGTGGCCACGAACCGCTCGTGGTCGCCCCACACAGTGCGCGCCTGCCCCGGCCAGGGCTGCTCGATACACAAGAGCCCCTCGCCCGGGCCCCGGATGACCCGCCCCTCGGGCGTGCGCAGCGAGGGAAGGATTCCGGGCATCGGGAGGGTCGCCGACCCGGGCTTCGTGGGGGTGGCCGGCGCGATGGGCGTCAGGCAGATCCCTCCCGTCTCCGTCTGCCACCAGGTGTCCACGATGTTGCAGCGGCCCTCGCCGACGACGTCGTAGTACCAGTTCCAGGCCTCCGGGTTGATGGGCTCGCCCACGGTGCCGAGGACCCGCAGCGTGGAGCGGTCGTAGCGAGAGACGTGCTCGTCGCCGCACGCTGCCAGGGCGCGGATGGCCGTCGGGGCCGTGTAGAAGATCGTGATGCCGTGGCGCTGCACCAGGTCCCAGTAGCGCCCGGAATCCGGGTACAGGGGCGTCGACTCGAACATCAGGGTGGTGGCGCCGTTGGCGAGGGGCCCGTACACGATGTAGGTGTGCCCGGTGATCCAACCGACATCGGCCACGCAGGCGTACACGTCGTCATCCCGCAGGTCGAACACCGTCCGGTGGGTGTACTGCGCCCAGGTGATGTACCCGCCGCAGGTGTGCACCACCCCCTTGGGACGCCCCGTGGAGCCGGAGGTGTAGAGGATGAACAATGGGTCTTCGGCGGCGCACTCAGTGGCCGGCAGGGCGGCGTCCCCCTGGGGCACGACGTCGTGCCACCACACGTCCCGGCCCTCGGTCCACTCCACCGGAGCCCCGGTCCGCCGGTAGACGAGCACCTTCTTCACCCCGGTCTCCCCCGTGCAAGCGAGGTCGGTCGTGGCCTTCAGGGGGATGGTGCGGCCCGCGCGCCGGCCCTCGTCCTGGGTGATCACCACCTCCGCGCTGCAGTCTCGAATCCGGTCCCGCAGGGCCTCGGCCGAGAAACCGCCGAACACCACGCTGTGGATGGCGCCGAGCCGCGCACACGCCAGCATCGCGATGGCCGCCTCCGGGACCATGCCCATGTAGATGATGGCCCGCTCGCCCCTCTTGAGGCCCAGGCGCTGGAGCGCCGACGCGGTGCGACACACCTCCGCGTGCAGCTCGCGGTACGTCAGGGTGCGACAGTCGCCGGGCTCGTCGCCCTCCCACAGGATCGCGACCTTGTCACCCTGGGTCGCGAGGTGGCGGTCCAGGCACGACTCGGTGATGTTGAGCCGCCCATCCCCGAACCAGCTCAGAGGCCCTTGCGCGATGTCGTGAAACGAGCTCGCCAGCCCCTGGGTGGGCTCGGTTCGCCACGCGACCCGCCGTCGTGTCTCTTCGAGCCAGAACCCGTCGGGGTTCGCTGCGGCGCGCGCTGCGTGCTCGCGATAGCGGTCGAGATCGGTGATGGGGTTGGGAGAGCCCGCGCGAACGCGGGCGGGCACGGCATGAAGGTCGGTCATCGAGGCTCCGGGAGGGGGGCCGAGAGAGGCTCGGCGCCGCCTCGCGGATTGTAGGCAAGTCGGCCTACCCCCGCCCCCGCATCGGGGAGCCCTTTTTGTGACATCTCGGCGCCGCAGGGGCGCTCAGCTCTCGTCACCTCGCGGCCGCGGAATCAGCTTGCGCACCTTCATCTTGATCAACAGCTGGTTGGCCTTCTCGGCGTCGGGGTGATCGCCCCAGCGGGCAGCCTCCTCCAGCGTGGTGATGGCCTCCTCCTTGCGCCCCGTCACACGGAGCAGGACTCCGAGGTGGTAGAGCGCGGAGGGGTCTCCTGGCCTCATCACCAGCGCCTCGCGGTAGGCGAGCTCCGCCTCCTCCACCTCCCCGTCGAGGTAGTGCGCGTTGCCGCGACTGATGTGGTCGTCGGCTTCGTTCACCAACTCCACGTCGAGGAAGCTGCGCATCCCGAAGTTCACGAGCAGGAGCCGCAGCGGCCCCAGCCACCAGAAGGAGGCCGCCTCCGAGGCGAGGAACACGGCGATGGGGAGGTCATCGACGAGCTGCCGTCCCTTGTAGGACAGCCGCACCTTGCTGTAGCGGTGCCGCTCGTACTGCTTGCGCACCCGGTCGGCGAGCTCCTGCAGGGTCTGCTCGACCTTCTCGGGGTCGAGGTCGATGCGGAAGGACGTCGCGTCGGCGTCTTCGGTGTCGGGAGAGATGTCGATGGGCTCGTCGGTCACGGGAACTCCTCGTGGATGCAACCCGCCGGGGAACGAGAATCGTCCTTCCCGCGCGTCTTCCACGCAATGCCTACGGGCCCAGAGCGTAGGTCATTGCGTCCCGTTTCTTCGGAGTGCCAGATGCCGTTCTTGTTCCTCGCCCTCGCCATCGTCTCTTGCTGGGTCCTGTGCCACCACGCGGTCGCTGGACGCTGGCGGTTCTTCGTCGGAGAGACCCAGATCCAGGTGACGAACTACTTCCTGCGAGAGACCATCGACGTCGACCACCGACGCATCGAGGACAGCCGCGTCGCTGGGGACCGGGTGACCTGGGCGGAACACCTCGTAGTAGTGGAAGGAAGAGAGGTGTTGATCAGGATCTCCGGCGAGCTCTCCGTGGGCTGTCAGGCGTGGATCGGAGACCAACTCGTCTTCGACAGTCGCCAGTACGCGCGGCAGAGCTCCGGGCGGCGGTCATCTCCCGTGACCACCCGCTCCACCGTGAGTGGGCCCCGCGCGGGGGTCGAGGCAGACCCCCGGCGCACCCCCGTCGACACCCTCGCCGCGAGCGTGCGGAGCTCCGACGACCCCGAACGCGTCGCCCGCGTCGTGGCACTGCAGGCCGAGATCGGAGGCCTGCTCGGACGAATCGAGCGGATCCACCAAGCCGCCGAAGATCACTCCGCGCTGGGGGGCGCGCAGGACGTGGAGTCCATGGTCGCCGACCTCGAGGCGCAGATCTCCGGGCCCCTGGCGGAGCTCCGGGCCTTGCACTTGGACGAGCTCGGCGGAACCAGCCGGCAGCCAGCCCGGGGAGCCAGGGAGTCTTCGGTCGGGGTCGAACGAGCCCTCGAGGACGTGATGCCCCCGCGCTTCGCTAGAGAATCTGCCTGACGTTGTCCGGCGGGCGGCCCATGACCGCTTTGTCCCCGAGCACGAAGATCGGGCGCTGGATGAGGTTCGGGTTGGATGCCATCGCGGCGATGAGGGCATCGTTGCCCTCGTCGCCCGTCAGGCCCTCCTTCTTCGCGTCGCGCGAGCGGAGGATGTCCCTGGCAGTCAGCCCCAGCTTGCCGAGAACCTCACGAATCTCCTCCTTCGACAGAGGCTCCTTCGTGTATTCGCGGTACCGGTAGTCGACTCCGAGGTCCTTGAGCAAGGCGACCGCCTTGCGACAGGTGCTTCAAGTGCGTTTGCAGATGAGATCGAGCATGGGCTCAAGCTAGCTGGAACCAGCCGGCCCTGACTACCCCGCCTGGAACACCAGGAGCGTGTGGTACGCCCCGATGGCGTGATCGCCGGTGACCTGCAGCCCCGCCTCCTCGCCCCACCGGAGCAGGTCCGAGGCGGCGTACATCTTGCCGTCGCCGCTGGCAAAGACCGCGAAGTACAGCGACGCCGCGTGCAACGAGAACTCCGCGCTCGGCTCGGTCTGTCGGTCCCAGAACGTGTCGAGCACGTAGATGGGGGCTCCGGGGGGGAGCGCGGCCGCAGTGCGACGCAGGAGGGGCACGAGCTGCTCCTCCGAGAAGCAGCACACGAACTGGCTCATCCACGCGCAGTCGGCACCGGAAAAGAACGGCTGCCCGGGGTCGAGCACATCGCACGCATGCAGCAGGTACCGCCCCGCGTGGCCCGGCGCGAGCTCCCGATCCGCGACCTCGAGTTGCTGCGGCAGGTCCTGGAGGACCACCGATCCCTGCGGGTGGCGAGCGAGATACTGCCGCGCAAAGCGGCCCGTGTTCCCACCGATATCGAGCAACACCCGCGGCTCGCCAGCGAGCACGATCTCGAGGGCACCCGCGAAGGCGGAGTCGCTGTAGTGATGGTCCCAGTCAAACCAGGCCTCGCGCGCGTCGTCGGGCAGCTCGCTCAGATGCGGGTACAGCGTGGTCCAATCACCGAAGCTCTTGAGCCCCTCGGGCGAGCGGGTCCGCAGCGCCTCGGTCATGTCGGACAGGCCTCCCCACGCGAACTTCTGGCTGAGCCCGAACTGGACGTCGATTCCGCGGTGGTTGATGAGGAAGTGGGCGAAGGGAGTCCCCAGGAGCCGCCCGTCGTCTGAAGGACGAAACAGCCCCACGCTCCGGCCCATGTCCACGAGGATCTGGACTCCGTAGGGAGACAAGCCAGAGACCTCTGCGGCCTCCTCGAGATCGAGGCCGCGACGCCGCGACGCCAACACCGCCGCGAGCAGGCCAGTGTCTCGCATCGTCGCCAGCGCCTGGAACAGGAAGGGCGAGAGCGAGAGCACATTCGCGAGCGTATGGGCCTGCGCCGTCGTCCACTGAGGCGGCTCGGGCGGCATCGATTCGGAGTCGTTCCCCACGGCCGAGGAGGGTATCAGCCGCCGACCCAAGGGATCTCCCGGGAGCTCGAAGCCTGCCTAGTCTGTCGATGCGGCCTTCTTCGCGGCGGCATTCTTCGCCAAGGAGGCCACGCCGAGCCCGAACTCCACCGGGTAGAAGGTCAGGTCGACGTAGACCTGGGTCCAGCGATTGGCGATGGGGTTGTACCAACCGCCGTTGGGTCGAAAGCTCCCCGGGGTCCACAGGCCAACGCCCACGGCGAAGCTCTCGTGGGGAGACAAGGTCAAGTCGACGATGAAGGAGGACGTCAGGTTCGTCGGCGTGCCCCCCTGGGGGTTGCCCGGCGTCGACAAGATGTCCTCGCTCCAGCGGGTGCTCGGAGACTTGTCGTACAGGAAGCCGTACACCACATCCATGGACACCGTGAACGACAGCATCTCCTTCAATGTGGTGATGGAGGTGTAGGCGCCATGAGTGAGCTGGAGCTTGGTGTTCAGCCACCCCGTGTCCGTGCTGGCCCCGAGCGAGCAGCCCGTCGACGGCGAGCAAGGACGCGCCGCCGCGTAGGCGTAGGTCGTGAACTCGTGGATGCGCGGCGCCGCAGTGAACCGGTAGCCCCACGACCAGCCATCGAGGAGGGGGACGGTCACTGCGCCCTCCCCCCACACCGCGGGCGACACGATGAGAGTCTCGGCTCTGCTCGCCTTGCTGGTGGGGAGCGACGTCTCGACGCCAAAGGCGCCGTAGAGCGGAAAGTCGGCGCCACTGGGGAGCTCGGGGGTGGGCACGGTCATCGTCGCCCCGAGGGTGAGGTCCTCCCACAGGGTCTCGTTCTCGAGCGTCGTCCACGTCTCGAACAGGAACCTCTGGATGCCGATTCCGGCGCTCAAGCTCAGCTCGTCCACCGGACTCAGCCTCAGGTTGAGCCGTCGAATCTGGGTCCACTCCCGGTTGTAGACCGGGTCGAAGTTCGTGCCGTGAGCGACGCTGAACGTGTTCTCGAACAGCGCCGAGGTACCGGAGAACCGCTCGAACAGCTCCTCGGCCGTCTCCGCCCCTGCCGCCTGCGACGATGCAGGCAAGAGCAGGGTCATCGCCACCCCGAGGGACAGCGCGCTGGCGTGAATCAGCTTCACTCGTAGTCCAGCCAGCCCAGCTCGACATGGATGGCCCGCAGCAGGTTCAAGTTCTCCCGCTGCTGGTCGAGCTCGATGGCGATGGCCGCCGCCAGCTCCTCGTCCGGATCGATGGGCGGCCCGCTGGAGTCATCGTCGTCGCCCGCCGAGTCGTCGTCGTCGCCCGCCGAGTCGTCGTCGTCACCCAGCGCCCCTGTGGCTTCCACCCACCGCGCCTCCAGGAGGTTCGCCCGGGCCACCATGCGCGCAGCGATGCCGTTCTCGGCGCCTCCTCCGTCGGGATAGCTCACCGCGACCCACGTCAGACCGCTCGCGGGGTCCGTGTGGGACACCGTGGGCAAGGTGGTGTTGATGGCGTCGGCGCTGCCGTCCAACCAGATGCGGGTGCTGTTGATGACGTCGCTGTCGAAGGTGTCGGGCAGCAGCACGAGTCCAAGCACCATGGCGTGCAGCTGGATGGTGAAGCCCGCGTTGGGGTCGATGGGCACGGCGCCCATGGGGGGTTGCCAGTCGATGTCGGCGTAGTCGGGCCACACCAGGGCATCGGCGTCCTCCCAGGGCGAGAAGCCCTGGCGGTTGCCCACCATGAGGTCACCCACGAGCTCCCGGAGCTGCGGCGCGAAGTTGGACGCGTAGCTGACCCGGAATCCGCGCAGGTCTGCCGAGGTGTCCTGCCCGAGGAAGTAGGTGCGTGGGTCGAAGAGCGACTCCATCGCGAGGACCTTGTCGTGGAAGTACCCCACCCGCTCCACGGCATCGTCCCAGTAGTAGCCCTGCTCGTAGTCCCAGGACGTGTCTGGGTAGCGCCCCTCGGAGAGCCCGACCCGGAAGTCCTCGGCCCACCACGCGTCGTCCCAGCTGACGTTCCCGTCGGTGTCTTCGATCTGGGTGTAGAAGCCCACGTTGGGCCGGGCGAGGGTGCGGCCGAACACGTTGAAGGAGTCCCGCACGCCCATGGTGAAGGGACCGAAGCCGTTGGCCTTGGCGAGGAAGCCGTCGACGTCGTCACCTTCGGCCTCGGTGGCGTAGAGGTCCTGGGCGTTGAGCACCCACCACTGGTTGAGGCTCACGAGGGACTCGAAGTAGCTGGCCCAGATGTCGTAGGCGTAGCCGTCGGGCGTGAAGAACTGCTGATCCCGGGCGAAGTTGTTGAAGATGTACCAGGCCTCGTAGCGGTGCCCGAGGTCCGTGGGGATCTCGTACAGATCGGCCCCTTCGTCGAAGTAGATGCAGGTGAGAGCGCTGCCGGCGAACTCGTCCGAGCAGAACTTGTAGGGCACCGCCGGATAGCCCTCGCCGTAGCTGAGGTAGGTGTGCGGGGACTCGAACCACTCCGCCAGGCCCCAGAAGTCATCCATCAGGCGCTGGGGCACGTCGATGCGGTTGGAGAGGTCGCCATACATCTGCGGCGCCTCGGTGTAGTGCCGCATGAAGAGGGCGCCCTCTTCGTCGTACTCGATGGCGCCGGGCCAGCCGAGGAGTTGGTAGAGGTAGGTCTCGTTGGCCACCTCTCCCGGCCAGCGCCCGTCGGGCAGGGGTACGTCTTGGGCGTCGTCGTACATCACCTCGAAGAGGCGCCCGTAGCCGTACTTGATGGCCGCCATGTCGTAGGGCTTCGCGCCGGCGGCGTCGCTGTTGAACCGCGACAGGTAGTCCATCACCGAGGAGTACTGCTCCTCACGGATGCGCCCGTCGATCTCCGCCTGGGTCTCGGGGTCGAGGTACCGCGGCCCCATGTTGCCGTCATCGCGCAGCTCCCAGTAGCGGGCCCCGTAGTTCAAGGGGTCGGCGCTGCCTTCGAGGTTGTGACGCAGCCCCAGGGTGTGCCCGAACTCGTGAGCCGCGGTCCCGCGGAAGAGGCCCTCCATCAGCTGCCAGCGAATCTCTTCGGGGTCCACGCCGGCGAGCTCCGTAGCCTGTCCCTGCACGGAGGGATCCACGAAGTGGCGGTGGTACACGCAGCGCTGCGCGTTCCGCTCGAGGCGGGCCTTCGTGGCGCGACGGAAGCGGTCCTGCTGCACGCGGCGCAGCGGACTGGAGCGCTGCTTCGTGGTCTCGGTGACTGGGTCTGCCGGGTATTGGCCCGCGGCGAACCGCGCCTCCCCCGTCATGAGCATGTCCTCGATCTCGGTGCCCACCAGCGACTGAGCGCGGACCCTCGAGCGGTCGCCATCGGCGTTCAGCCAGGGCAGCTCGGCGAGAGAGTCCCGGGACGCCTTCAAGGCGCGCGCCTTCCCCGCTGGGGTCTTCGGGGCGTTGGGGGCGCCGAGCTGGGGCAGGGCGTGGCGGTGGGCCACCTGCACGTCGGCCGCGAGTTCCTCAGCCTCCTCCGCGGTGTAGTGAGTGGGGTTGGCCCACTCCTCCTCGCGGGCGGAGACCCAGTCACTGACGGTCTCCCCCTGGACGTACTCCTCCTCGTCGATCTCGCCGTTCATCAGCTGCACGACGTCCCGCGCCCAGGCTCCGTAGGAGCGAATCGCCGCCTCGTACATGATGGCGGCGGCCGAGATGATCTCGCCCGTCTTGGGGTCGAGCTGAGCCGGCCCGAAGCCGAAGGGGCCGCCCCGCTGAGGGTTGGTCACCGAGTAGAGGAAGTTGTACCGAAGGTCGCCGAGACGTGGCGCGGTGCCCACAGGGCCGCAGGCCGCAGGGTCTCCTGCGAGGACGGGGTTGTTGGGGCAGAACACGAACACTTCGATGTCCGCCTCTTCGGCCGCAGCGCAGGTCTCCTCGTCGATGCCGTCGTCCAGGCACTCCCAGAAGCGCAGGCCGTTGATGGTGTCCCGGAAGGCAGGGTTCCACTGGTCGAACACCTCCTGGCTCACCTGCTGGAAGCGTGGATGCATGCCCGGCGATGCATAGAACGGGATGGTCCTCACCTGGCGGTCCCGGTACGGGATGGTGCACTGCTCGTTCACCACGTCGCAGTGACTGCCCACGATGTCGTCGCAGTCGGGGTCTTCGACGCAGGCGCGTCCGTCGTGATCGTCCTCCCAGATGTCCCACCGGGACTGGTAGCGAACGCGGCCCGTGTTGGTGGGGCCGTACTGCTCGTCGTAGGTCCACCGCTGCACGTCGAAGTAGCCGAAGAGCTCCATGTCCACGCCGGTCCAGATGGCCGGCTCGTAGGACCGGTCGTCGGCCTTCATGAAGCTGTTGCGCACCTTGATCTCGGCGGGAGCGCAGTCGTCGAAGTGATAGAAGTACCAGCACAGGGGAACCGCGCCATCTTCGGGGAAGTTGGGGTCCGTCTCCTGGATCGGTTGGGCGAGGAACGCCGAGGTGACCTCGATGTAGTCGTCGGCCCAGGTGGGCGCGTCGGGGTGGTTCGGGTCCGTCACCGCGTAGTTCAGGGAGCTGACGTCCACGACCTCGGGAGCGTAGAAGTTCCAGTTCGTGAGGACCTGGCTCGTCCAGTCGACGCGGATGTATTCCCGCTCGTGCCACTGCCGGTCAAAGTCGTTCTCGACGATGACGTTGGTCTCCTCCCCGGTGGTGGAGTTGTAGTCGCGCCGGATGTCGAAGTGGCTCTCGATGGGCCAGGCCGCCACCGGGGCCCCCTCGTACTCCCCGTCCGGGTTCAGCTCGGGGTCGCTGTCCGTGATGCGCTGATAGGAGCGCACCGCCACGAGCATCGTCTCTTCGATGCGCCACCGGATGCGCTCGAGCTCTCCCTGGTCGCCGATGAACGTGAACTCCGTCTCGTACGGAACGTCCACCACCGTGCGCTGGAAGTACCACTCTCCCTCGAAGAGCGACTTCGGAATGGCGTTGGCCTGGGTCCGGTCGATGGGCGGCCGGGGCTCGGGGCAGCCACTGAGAGTGAACAGGAGGCTGGTGAGCGCGAGGGTCAGTCCAGCGAGGCGGGCGAACGGGGAGGCCTGCATGCGGCCACCATACGAAAGATCACGCCGCAGGGTGTCGGGCGCCCAGGGGCGCGAATCCCGAGGCGGCGGGCTACAGCCCGTGCTCGTCGGCGTGCAGCTCGATGACCAGGAGCCAGGGGACGGTCTCCAGGCGGGCAAAGACGAACAGATCATTGCCCTGGCGTACGAACCCGGAGGCGGTGCCGTTCTTCGCGTGTCCCACAATGGCGGGCACCCCGAGGTCCGTGCTCCCCTTCACTCCGGCGAGCTCGACCCCGGTGCGGGTCCCGTGCTCCGAGCTGCGCACGAGGACCTTGCCGTCCGGGCCGACGAGGTAGGTCTCCACGAGGCCGGACACCCCGGGCACGTCCATGTCCTCGATGACGTGGTAGATCGGACGAGCACACGTCTGACCTCCA
>JAGSHC010000052.1 GCA_023954745.1 Deltaproteobacteria bacterium
ACATTGCCGGGTGCACGTGGATCGCCTCCACCTCGGGAAGCTCGAGGATCCGCCGGTTGAGGGTCACGTTGGCGAAGACCCCTCCCGCCAGCGCAACCCGGCCGCAGCCTGTCCGCGCCACTGCGTCGCTCACCAGGGGAAGCACGGCCTCCTCCAGCACCTGCTGCGCGCCGGCGGCCACATCGGCCGGCCGCATGGAGCGCAAGGCTTGCCACGTCGACGCTTCGCGGCGGCGCTGGCGGAGGGGAGGGCCCTGAAACCCGCCGGGTCGGGAGCGTAGGCGCTGCCGAAGCAAGCGAGCCGCTTCGGCCGGCTCCCCCCGGGCCGCGAGACCCGTGACCTTGCCGGCGGTCATGGGGTCGATGCCGAGCACCGACGCCACCTCGCCGTAGAACTGTCCGGGGGAGTGCCAGGCACCGACGGCGAGGAGCGGCTCCAGTCGCCCGCCGTGTCCATGGAACGCCCGCGCGCACTCCCCATCGCCCATGTTGTCGCAGGTGACGACGGTCGCTTCGGGCCAGGGGCCGCAGTAGTACGCCGAGGCGGCGTGGGACGCGTGATGCCCCACCATCGCGAAGTCTCTCTGCAGCGCCTTGCGCAACCCGCGCTCGGACGCGGCCCGCACAGCGACCCGCAGCGCCGGGCTCCTGAAGAGCAGCTCGTGCCACAGCAGGTGGGCGGTCTGCAGCGGGGCGAGGAAGTCGCGCTCCCCGCTGGGCATGTGGTCCCCGAGGAGGCGGGGGAGCGGGTGCAAGGGGTTTGCCGCGACCACCTCCACGGCGGGGGCGCTCCGGTCCGCGCCTCGATCCGCCAGCCAGTGGAGCGCCCGGCGCGGAAAGCCCGCCTGATACTTGCTGCGGCCCAGGCGTCCTTCGGCCACCGCGCCCAGCACGCTGCCGTCCAGCGAGATCGCGGCGGCGTTGGCGTTTGTGTCCTCGTGCAAGCCGAGGACGTAGCTCACGACCGGCCCCCTTCGACGCGTTCCCTCCAGAGGAGCGGTCCACTGACGAGGGCCGAGGTGGCGACCAGGAGCAGGGGCTTCATGGACACTCCGAGGAGCCAGGCCAGCAGGAACGCCGCAAAGGGCACCACCAGCACACCGACTCCCACGCCGACGGCCACCCGCCACAGGAGGTCCCCATCATCGAGGGCCCGGGCGGCCAGCCAGCCCGGGAGCACGAGAGCGACGACGCCGAGCAGGGCGCCGGTGAGGACCGTCAACACGCCGGGAGTGTAGACGGCGCACAACGCGCGCAAGGGCATGGGTGAGAGAGGCGCGCGGACCTCCTGACTCTCTGCTACCGATAGGCCCGGTTCCAGCACCCCCTGCGGCGGAGGAAGCGTGCCCGATCCAGCCTTCCTGATTCTCGAAGACGGCCGAACCTTCCAAGGCACGGCTTGGGGCTATCGCGGCGTCCGCTGCGGCGAAGTCGTGTTCAACACCTCCATGACTGGCTACCAGGAGATCCTCACGGACCCCTCCTATGCCGAGCAGATCGTGGTGATGACGGTCCCGCACGTCGGGAACTACGGAGTCACCGGCATCGACGACCAGTCGCGCGCGATCCAAGTGCACGGGTTCGTCGTGCGCGAGGTCTCCCGGGTGGTGAGCAACCACCGGGCGGACAGCGATCTCAACACCTACCTGTCCCAAGGGGGTGTCCCCGGCATCGAGGGCATCGACACCCGCTCGCTCACCCGACACATCCGCTCCGTGGGCGCGATGAAGGGGATCATCGGCAACGACGGCACGTCGCCCGAGGAGCTCAAGGAGCAGCTCGCTTCCTACAAGGGGCTCTCGGGCCTCGACCTGGCCGGGCGCGTCTCCACGCGCGAGCGCTACGAGCTGGAGAACAAGGACGACGGCGTGCTGCCGTACCACGTGGTGGCCGTCGACTTCGGGATCAAGCGCAACATCGCCAGGCTGCTCGCGTCCCGGGGGCCTGCCCGGGTCACCGTCGTGCCCGCCCACGCGACGGCGGAGGAGATCCTTGCTCTGAAGCCCGATGGGGTCTTGCTCAGCAACGGTCCGGGCGATCCGGAGCCCGTGGCGGAGTACGCGGCGGCGCAGGTGAACGCCTTGCTCGGCCGGCTCCCGGTCATGGGCATCTGCATGGGCTCCCAGGTCCTCGGGCTCGCCCTCGGCGGCTCGACGTACAAGCTGAAGTTCGGCCACCGCGGGGGCAACCAGCCCGTGAAGAACCTGCGCACGGGGATCGTCGAGATCACTGCCCAGAATCATGGGTTTGCCGTCAAGGCGGAGTCTCTCCCCGACTCCGAGGTGGAGATCACCCACATCAACTTGAACGACGACACCCTCGAGGGCTTCGCCTGCAAGAAGGTGCCGGCGTTCGCCGTGCAGTACCACCCCGAGGCGGCCCCCGGGCCCCACGACGCGGCGTACCTGTTCGACGACTTCTACAAGCTGATCCAGCAGTGGCAGCAGGCCCGCGGCGCGTGAACGGGCGCCCTCAGCCGCCCTCGGCTCTCTCGGTCTCCGAGCTCTCGGCTCGCGTCCGAAACGCCCTCTACGAGCGGGTGGGCCGGGTCGTGGTGTTCGGAGAGCTGTCGAACTTCAAGGCCTACGGCCAAGGCGGGAACTGGTACTTCACCCTCAAGGACGCAGGAGCCCAGGTCAAAGCGGTGATGTTCAGCCGCGACCGGCGGTTCCTGAAGTACCGCCCCAAGGATGGCGACGAGATCCTGGTTCGGGGGCGCGTCGATCTGTATGCCCCGCGCGGTGATGTCCAGGTCATCGTCGATCGCATGGAGCCCCTCGGTGCCGGTCGGCTGCAGGAGCAGTTCGAGCGGCTCAAGGCGATGCTCAACGCGGAGGGCTTGTTCTCTGCCCAGCGCAAGAAGCCCGTCCCGCGGGTGCCGCGCCGGGTCGGCATCGTCACGTCGCCGCAGGCGGCCGCCTTGCAGGACATCCTGCGGACCCTCCGACTTCGAGACCCCACCCTCGCGGTGACCCTGTCTCCCTCGCGCGTGCAGGGAGAAGGGGCAGCGCGGGAAATCGCCGCCGCCTTGGACTTGCTGAACCGCCTCGGGGACGTCGAGGTGATCCTGCTGGCCCGTGGGGGAGGCTCGCTCGAGGACCTGTGGTCCTTCAACGAGGAGGTGGTGGCTCGCGCCATCGCACGGTCTCGCATCCCGGTGATCTGCGGAGTGGGCCACGAGACGGACGTCACCATCGCGGACTTCGTGGCGGACCTGCGCGCCCCGACTCCGACCGGGGCGGCCGAGCGCGCCGTGCCCCAGCGCCGGGATCTCGAGGCGGCCTTGGGCGACCTGCGGGGACGTCTGCTCGGAGCCACGGGGCGGACCCTGCAGCGCCGCAGCCAGCGAGTGGAGGAGCTTCGCAAGCGCCTGCTGTCGCCTCAGCGGCGGCTCGAGCTGTCTGCGCAGCGCCTGGACGAGGCGCGATCGAGGCTCGGCCGGGCGACGCTGACCGGGCTGGAGCGGCGCCGCGAGCGCCTGGAGAACGCCCGCCGGCGGCTGGAGGCGAGGACACCGGACCGGGACGTACAGCGCGCCCGCGAACGGGTGGCGCAGCTGAAGGAGCGGCTCGGTCGCGCGGTGGTCATCGACCTGGGGAGTCGTCGGGTCGCCTTGGATGCTCGTCGGCGGCAGTTGGGCCTCGTGGGACCGCTTCAATCCCTCGAACGCGGGTACGCTCTCGCCGTGGGTGACTCGGGGACGCTGCTTCGGAGGGCGAGTCAGGTCCGCGAGGGAGACGCGGTGACCATCCGGCTGCACGAGGGCGCGCTCGATTGCACCGTCGTCGACGTCCGCGACGATGATGCTCTGGACTTGCTCGGGAGACGACGATGAGGCGTGTGTGGCTGTTGTTGGTGGGACTGCTCCTTGGGGGCCTCGCGGGATGCACGGCGGAGCTGACCCCCTGCGAGTCGGAGCTGAACTGCGTGATCCTCTGTGAGTGTTCCAACGGCGGTGTTGGCACGTCTGCGGGCTACGCCTGCACGCAGGGAACCTGCCGCGATGGGCACATCAACGACCGGGACTGCGTGCGCATCTGCGGTCAGGTGATCCCCCCGCCGGTGGATGACGATGACGCCACGGGTGACGACGACGACGGCGCCGGTGACGACGACTCGGGGGACGACGACTCGGGGGACGACGACTCGGGGGACGACGACTCTGCGGGCGCGCGATGAGTGACCGCCGGGTCCTGCTGGTCGACGCCGACCTCAAGATTCTGCGGCTCGTGGAGGCGACCCTCGCGCTCAAGAACGTCGAGACGGTCTCGGTGGAGTCCGCGGCCCAGGCTCTCGCCACCTTGCGCGCCTATGCCCCGGACATCGTCATCGCCGATGTCGCGCTCCCCGACCTCTCGGGGCTGGATCTGCTGCTCCGCGCGCGCAGCCTCCCCGGCCTGGTGAACCTCCCATTCATCTTCCTCACGGCGAAGCCCGACCCTGCCTTGGCAGAGCGCGGCGCGTCTTTCGGGGGCACCGGCTTCATGCGCAAGCCCTTTGCCGTCGACGAGTTGCTCTCTCGTGTCTTGACCGTCCTCGGGGACACCCGCAGCGGTCGGCGAGACCGCGCGGCTGCGGTCGGCGGGAGGCTGGCGTCCGAGGCGTTGCCCGACGTGCTCCGGATGCTCGTCGTCCAGGGGCGCACGGGGGTCTTGACCATGCATCCCCGGGGGATCGGCGCCGAGGGCCTCGTGTTCCTACGAGAGGGGCGCGTCATCCACGCAGAGTTTGGTCTGCTGACCGGCATCGATGCGCTCTTCGCGCAGCTGCTGCACGAGGATGGGGTCTACGCGTTCACCGACGGCCACCCGTCGGTTCCGCCACTCATCATTGAGTCGACCCTCCCGCTGCTCATGGAGGGGTACCGCCTGATCGACGAGGGATTGCTTCGTCGCATCGACCCGCGCGAAGCGTCAGCTGCGCGGATGTTCACCCACCTGGTCACGAGCCACCGCCAGCCGACTCCTCTCGCAGGCGAGAAGACCGCCTCGCTGCCGACGGGCCGCACGGAGCGGGTGGACTCGCTGCTGGAGGACTTCGACGACGTCGGGCTGAACACCGAGGACTTCGCCCCCGCTTTCGACACCGCGGAGCTCCAGCTGATCGAGGCCGAGCTGGAGCAGGAGTTTATGGACCGCACGCCCGGGACCATCGTCATTCCCGCCCTGACCGAGGAGGAGAGCGAGGAGGACCCGTCCGAAGGCATTACCGCCGTTGCCCTCGTGGACGACACCGTCGCAGACATGGAGACGGTGTTCGGCATGGACATCGCGCCTCGGGGAGCGGCGGATGACGTGATGGTCTTCTACGAGGCGGTCCTCGCCGCCGCGCGGGACGAGCTCGGCGCCCACTCCGTGCAGCTGGGGACCCGGAAGGGCCGCGTCATCACATCGAACATTGCCGAAGGAACGCGGCGCGACACTGTGGCTGCCTTCTCCCGCGAGGCGATCCAGTTCGCCGCCTCGGACGAGGTTGGCAACCAGTTTGCGTCTCTCGACGCAGGCGATCTGCACGTCCTGGTGGTCGAGGTCGACCATGTCCGCCTCATCACGCTGCTCTTCCCCCACAAGCCCGAGCCCCCGGCCGTGCTCTCGATCCTCGCTCCGCACCTGGATGACTACCGCCGGGCGAGGTAGAACGGAGATCATGAGGTTCACGCTCCGACTCGCCCTGTGCGCGCTGCTCGTTTCTGTCCTGG
The DNA here is from genome assembly GCA_023954745.1 of Deltaproteobacteria bacterium. Classification (GTDB taxonomy): domain Bacteria; phylum Myxococcota_A; class UBA796; order UBA9615; family UBA9615; genus JAGSHC01. The sequence continues at coordinate 5,698 of JAGSHC010000052.1, forward strand.
GCTGCCAGCGCCCATCCAAGGTCGAGCCGGTGCCCGGCGACAAGGCCGTGGGGCCGTCGTTCGTCTTCGCCCAGGGGGACGAGCCTCGCACTCTCGACCCGGGGCTCATCACCGACACCTACGGCAGCTTCTTCGCCCAGAACCTCTTCGAGGGGCTCCTGGTGTGGGACGCCGCGGGCCAGACGACGAAGCCCGGCGCGGCCGAGCGCTTCGAGGTCTCCCCCGACGGGCGCACGTGGACCTTCCACATGCGCCGGGACGCCATCTGGTCCAACGGGGATGCAGTCACGGCCACGGACTTCCTGGTGGCGTGGCGGCGCGTGCTCAACCCGGAGTTCGGCTCCGACTACGCGTCCCTTCTCTATCCGATCAAGGGAGCCCGGGCGCTGGCTGAGGGTGACGTCGTGGATGCACAGACCCTCGGGGTCGAGGTGCGCGATCGCTTCACCCTCGTGGTGACGCTGGAGGCGCCTACCCCGTGGTTCGACGCCATCGTGGCCCATCACGTGAGCTCGCCAGTGAACTCGGCGGCGCTGAAGCGGCATGGCTACGCGTGGTGGCAGCCGGGGCGCATCGTCGTCAACGGCCCGTTCCAGCTGCACGAGTGGACGCCCGGGAAGAGCATCATCCTGCGCAAGAACCCCTACTTCCACGGGGCCGAGACGGTGAAGCTGTTCGAGGTGGTCGCGAAGATCGTGACCGACCCGGCCGAGGTCGTGCGGCAGTACGAGGCAGGGGAGATCCACTGGACCGGGAACGCTGGGCTGCTGCCCGCAGGGCGTCTCGCTGAGCTGGCTGAGCGGCCCGACGCGCGGTCGAGCGCCGAGCTGGGCACCGCCTGGATGTGGTTGAACACCGACGAAGGCCCCCTCGCCGACCCCAGGGTTCGCCGCGCCCTGAGCCTCGCTGTCGATCGCACGAATCTGGCCCAGGCCCTGGGGCCTGGAGACCTGGTCACGGCACGGATGGTCCCGCCGGGAATGCCGGGGTACTCCGCGGCCGAGGTGGCGACGACCGACGTCGAGATGGCCCGCAAGCTGATGGCGGAGGCGGGCTTCCCGGGGGGCGAGGGCTTCCCGGCAGTGGAGCTGGCCATCGACGCGCGTCCGGTCCATCAGCGGCTGGGCGAGACCCTGGCGGCCCAGTGGCGAGAAGCGCTCGGGGTCGAGGTGACGCCCTACGTTCGGCAGTACGGGGCCCATGCGGAGGCCGTCCGCACCGGTGGCTACCAGGTGGGCCGGGGCGGCTGGCTGGGGGACTATCCCGACCCAAGCTCGTTCCTCGAGCTGCTGGAGACGGACAACGCGCTCAACTCAGCCAATTGGTCCGACACTGGCTTCGATGGCCTGGTCGCAGAGGCACGCCGCACGGAGGATGCGTCCTCGCGGCTCCGGTTGCTCTCGCAGGCTGAGCGCCTGGTGCTGGAGCAGGCTCCCATCATCCCGCTCTACCACTTCGGCTCCCTGAGCCTGCTCAAGCCGTACGTGCAGGGCTTCGTGGACAACCCCATGCAGGTGCATCTGCTGCGGTATCTGGAGTTGAAGGCCAAGGGTCCGTCCATGGGCGCCGGCTAGGAGCCCGCTGGGGGGTGAGGCCCGCGTCAGCCGCCGAAGAGGAGGCGGCTAGTTGCAGGTCACGTTGAGGGAGAACGGCCCCTCGTCTCCGCCCTTGCCGTCGACCACGATCCAGGCGACCTGCCCACTTCCGAGGGTGAATATCACCTGCTCGGACGAGCCGCTCGAGCTGGCGCTGGAGCCGTAGCAGCCCGACGTGGACACGTCCCCGCCGTCGAGCACGATGAGGTCGAGATCGATGGTCGGGTCCGACCAGCTCAGATCCAGAGTGACGGTGCCGGGCTGTCCCAGCGTGATGACGTACTCGCCACTATCCCAGCCGCTGTCACCCAGGGAGCAGGCCGGGTAACCCCATGCGTTGTTGTTGAAGCCGATGGTGGTCGCGCTGACCGAGAAGCCGCAGCCGATGCCTGTGAGGAAGACCACCGGGCCGCCCGGGCCGGACATGGTCGCGTCGTCGTCGTCTCCGGTCGCGTCGTCGTCGTCACTGGTCGCGTCGTCGTCGTCTCCGGTCGCGTCGTCGTCGTCACCGGTCGCGTCGTCGTCGTCGTCGCCGGTGGCGTCATCGTCGTCGCCGGTCGCGTCGTCGTCATCACCGGTCGCGTCGTCGTCGTCACCGGTCGCGTCGTCGTCGTCACCGGTCGCGTCGTCGTCGTTCGCCGCGCTGTCGTCGTCGTCCACGCCGATGAGATCATCGTCGTCGGAGAATCCGTTCCCGTCGCCGACGGTGGGGCAGCCGATGAGCAGGGTCGCGAGGAGGCAAGGGGCGGGGAGGCGGAGCAGAAGCCGGAGGTCACGCATGGGCGCATTGTGCCAGCCGCAATGGCTTGCGGCTTGGGCAGCGCCGAGTCACCGCCGACGGGGGAACCGCATGGCTGAGCGCACCGCCGCGCGGGCGCCCTCGCTGGAGAGTTCGACGAGCGCGCGCACGAGGGATGGCCTCGTCTGTTGGTCGAGCGCACGGCTGGCGAGGTGCCGCGCCGCGTGCAGCACCGACCCCGGAGGACGAGCGCCCCCGTCGTCGAGCCAGCTGAGAGGCTCGGGCGTGGGGCGTGGGCCATCGAGAGCGAAGCGGCCCAGCTCCACACCGATGGCAAGGAGGGACCGGCCCAGTTCGTGGCCCGACCCGCGGGCGGTGGGGTGCTCCGCCAGTTCGAAGAACCAGTGCTTGCGGTGGGGCCTCCAGATGGCGGCGAGTTGGAGGTCCACGAGGTTGTCACGCATGGCGTGGTCCACCAGCAGCAGGTCGGTGTGCCCCAGGCCCCACTGCAGCTCGTCTTCGACGTCGACCCTCAGCCCGGTGACCGCGATGGTCTCGCCAGGCAAGTGCCGCGCACCCGCGCGATGCACGATGTCCGCGTCTGCCACGTAGTGGGTCACCCGCGGGGAAGGGGACACGGTCTCCAGGTTCGCGCAGCCTCGGCGGTGGTGCAGACGCATGAGCCCTGGGGACTGAAAGGTCACGCACTCTCCGACGAACTCCGGCCAGGCGGCGGTGGCCAGCTGGGCCAGGGCACCCCCGAGGCTATGCCCGGTGAGCACCGCCCGGGGGCGGCCCGCGGGACACGCGGCGCGAAGCATCGCTCCCAGCCCGAGGCGCTCCAGAGCGCGGAAGTGCAGGTCCCCAATCTGCAGCTGCACATCGGTGTACACGTCGCGCAGGTCTTCGGGCTGAGTCCCCCGGAAGACAAAGAGCGGGGGAAGCATCTGCCCCTCGTGGGGCATCACGACGACGAAGTTGGCACCGGAGGGGTGCTCGATGTTCAGGGTCTTGCTGCTGTAGCCGTTGCGGAGCAGCACGTGGTTTGTGTCCGAGCGCGCAGGCTCGTACGCGAAGCAGTGGGCCAGCCACTCGTAGGAGGCGTGCGTCCACTCGAGGGACCCTCGATCGCAGGGCGTCGCGCCCACATCGGCCGGCGCACGACCGGCTGCGAGCCGGTCGAGGTCGGCCGCGGCACGAAGGGGCCGACCCGCGGTCTCCCCCGCCGCCGCCCGACGAGACAACTCCGCGCCGATCTCCTCGGCCCGCGCCACGAACTCCTCCGACAGGGAAGCCAGGTACTCGTCGGTGACCTCTGCGAGCGGGGCTTGCGCCGCCGCGCGCTGAGGGAGGTCCTGCCACCAGGCAAAGCGAGCCATCTGCTCCACCTCACGCACCGCCTGCCGCACCAGCGTCTCGGTGTCTCGCACGAGGGCCCGCAGCAGGACGGGGTCCGCGGAGCGCACCTCCTTCATGGACGCCTGCAGGCTGAACAGCTCGGCGTACTCGTCTGCGTCGGAGCGGTCGCGGATGGCGGTGAGCTCCTCGTGGAGCTTGCGCAGGTACGCGCTGGCTTCGATGAGGATCGCCCGGACATCGTCGGTCTCTCCGTTGTTGATGGCCGTCTGTAGCTTCGCGCCGTAGGTGCCGACGAGGCGTGGCGCCTTCTCCAAGAACGGCTTGGCCGCGCGCCAGCGACGCAGCTCGCCAGCCACGCCCTCGAAGTCGCCGTCCGCGTTGTGCAGGAACCAGGCGCCGGTGAACCGCGGTTGGGCGCCCGCCTCCTTGTCGCGGGTCATGAGGGCGGCGATGTGTTCGCGTTCGGAGGGGGTCAGCGGCATGGCGCGAGTCCTGGGAGGGGGCGTGAACGAGGAAGCCCCCGGGGTCAGGGACCGCCGGGGGCTTCACTCATCTGTTCGACGATCGTCGGCTGGATCAGGCTTCGCGCTCGAAGATGGCCGCCGCGCCCATGCCGCCGCCGATGCACATCGACACGATGCCGAGCTTGGCGTCCTGCTTCGCCATCTCGTGAAGAAGCGTGGCCGTCATGCGGGCGCCCGTGCAGCCGAGGGGGTGTCCCAGGGCGATGGCGCCGCCGTTCGGGTTCAGCTTCTCGTCCGGGATGCCGAGCTCGCGCTGGCAGTAGATCGCCTGGGACGCGAAGGCCTCGTTCACCTCGAAGACGTCGATGTCGTCGACGGACAGGCCGGCCTTCTCGAGGGCCTTCGGGATCGCCTTGGCTGGGCCGATGCCCATGATCTCCGGCGGCACACCGACGACCGAGTACATGCGCAGCACACCGAGGATGTCGAGCCCGAGCTCTTCAGCCTTGGCGCGGCTCATGATCACGCTGGCGGCGGCTCCGTCGCTCACCTGGGACGACGAGGCGGCGGTGACGCTGCCTCCCGTCTTGAAGGGCGACTTCAGCTTGGCCAGTCCCTCAACCGTGGAGCCGGGGCGCGGGCCCTCGTCCTTGGCGAAAGAGACCTTGGTGGGGGCGCCGCTGGTGAAGACCGTGGCCTGGACGGGCACGATCTCGTCGGCGTAGCGGTCGTTCGCCTGGGCGGCGAGGGCCTTCTCGTGGGACTTGAGGCTGAACGCGTCCTGGTCAGCGCGGCTGACCTCGTAGCGCTCGGCGACGAGCTCGGCCGTGAGGCCCATGCCCACGTACGCCTCGGGGCGCTCCACCACGAACTCGGGGTTCGGGAGGATGTGGTGGCCACCCATGGGCAGCAGGCTCATGGACTCGACGCCACCCGCCACGACCACGTCGGCCCACCCAGCGCGGATGCGCTCGGCGGCGTGGGCGATGGTCTGCAAGCCGGAGCTGCAGAAGCGGTTGACGGTCTCGGCGGGGACCTCGTCCGGCAGGCCGGCCATCAGGGCGGCGTTGCGACCAATGTTGAGGCCCTGCTCGGCCTCCGGCGTCGCGCAGCCAACGATGACATCCTCAATGTCCGCGTCGTTGACCGCGGGGACGCGGTCGAGGGCGGCGCGGATCACCTGGGCCATGAGGTCATCGGGTCGGGTCTGCGCGAGGGTGCCGCGCTTTCCCTTGCCGATGGCCGAACGCACTGCGGACACGATGACTGCGTCTCGGGGGCTCTTCTCGAAGTGGGACATGTCGTACTCCTTTGGAGTGTCTGACTGATTTTGGAATGCGTGCGAGGGGGCCCTGGCGCTAGTTGCGCAGGGGCTTGCCCTTCATGAGCATGTGCTGGATGCGGGCCTGGGTCTTCTCGGTGCCGCAGAGGCTCACGAAGGCCTCCCGCTCCAGATCCAGGTAGTGCTGCTCGCCGAGCATGGTGCCGGGCGCGACATCACCGCCGCTGATGACGTGGGCGATCTTGTTGCCGATCAGCGCGTCGTGCTCGCTGATCTGTCCTGCCTGGACGAATCCCCAGATGCCGGCCGCGAGCTGCGCCTTGCCGGCGGTCCCGAGGGCGGCGACCTTGCGGGGACGCGGCGGGATGTAGCCGGAGCGAGCCAGACCCAGGGCCACCTGCTTCGCGTCGCGAATCAGCAACTCCGGGTTCATGGTGATGCCGTCCGAGGCGCGCAGGAAGCCCATGTCGCGGGCCTCCTCGGCGCTCATGGACACCTTGGCCATGCCCACGTACTGGAAGATCTGCTGGAGGATGGCGCTGGTCTCCATCTTCACGCCGGCCGGCACGGAGCCGAGCAGCCGGAAGACAAGCTCCTTGCAGCCGCCGCCCGCAGGCAGCAGTCCCACGCCCACCTCGACGAGGCCGGCGTACATCTCGCGAGATGCCCGGGTGGCAGCGGAGTGCATCGCCACCTCGAGACCACCACCGAGGGTGAGTCCATGAGGCGCGGTGACCACCGGCTTGCGGCTGTTCTTCGCGCGCATGAGCGTCTGCTGGAGACCGTCCGTCAGATCCTCGATCTGCTTCCAGTCCTCCTGCATCGCGGCGCCGAGCACCATGAAGATGTTGGCGCCGGCGCTGAACGCCTGGGCGTCCTGGTTGCCGACCACCATGGCCTGCCAGTCGTTGCTCGCCTCGAGGGTGTCGAGGGCTTCGCCGTACAGCCCGATGATGTCCGCGTCGAGGGAGTTCATCTTCGTGTGGAACTCGAGGCCGAGCACGCCGTCACCGAGGTCGATGAGCGAGGCGCCCATGTTCTTCTTGACGACGAGTCCCTGCTCCTTGAGGTCCTGGAGCACGATGGCGCCCTTGGGAAGGGTCTCCGCGACGAACTCCTCGGAGGCGGTGGCGTCGAGGAACTTGCTGACGCCTCCGTCGCGGGAGTACCAGCTGCCAGCGGCGACGGCCTTCTCCACGATGGCGGGGATCTCACGACCCTCGGCCTTCATGCGCTCCACCGACTCGGCGACGCCGATGGCATCCCAGGTCTGGAAGGGACCCTGGTCCCAGGCGAAGCCCCAGCGCATGGCGCGGTCGATGTTGGACACGTCGTCGGCGATGGTGCCGAGCAGGTGCGCGCTGTACAGCAGCACGTCGGCCGTGATGTCCCAGGCGAACTTCGCGGCGTCGTCGTCCTGGGCGAGGAAGGTCTTCACCCGCTCGCCGACGTCCTCGACGTTGCGCACGGCGCCCGTGGACGCGAAGCGCACCTTGCTCTTCTCGCCGTACTCGAGGGTCTCGAGGTTCAGGGCGAGGATCTGGCGCTTGCCCGCCGCGTCCTTCGTCTTCTTGTAGAAGCCGCCCTTGGTCTTGTCGCCGAGGATGCCCTGGTCGAGCATCTTCTGAAGGAAGGAGGGCAGCTCGAAGGCCTTGCGGAAGTCGTCGTCCGGCAGGTTCTCGCGGCAGTTCGCGGCCACGTGGGCCAGCGTGTCGAGGCCGACGAGGTCGGCGGTGCGGAAGACCGCGCTCTTCGGGCGCCCCAGGGGCTTGCCGAAGATGGCGTCCACCTGCTCCACGTTCATGCCGTAGGCGGCCATCTTGTGGAGGATGGCCATCATCCCGTAGGTACCGATGCGGTTGGCGACGAAGTTGGGCGTGTCGTTGCCCACGACGATGCCCTTGCCCAGGTTCTCCTGCCCGAAGGCGGCAAAGCCGGCGAACACGTCGGGGTCCGTCTCCGGGCCCGCGACCATCTCCAGCAGGTGCATGTAGCGCACCGGGTTGAAGAAGTGGGTGACGAAGAAGTTCTTGCGGAAGTCCTCGGGCGTGCCCTCGGTCATTGCCGCGATGGGAATGCCCGAGGTGTTGGACGTCACGATGGTCCCGGGCTTCGCGTGCTCGCGCACCTTCTCGAAGACCATGCGCTTGATGTCGAGGCGCTCGGTGACCGCTTCGACGATCCAGTCGCACTCGGCGTACCGGTGCAGGTCCGTCTTGAACGAGCAAGGCTCGATGAGCGAAGCCAGGTCAGGGTGCAGGAGGGGGGCCGGCTTGTGCTTGAGCAAGCCCTTGACGTTGTCCACGGGGGTCTCGAGGTCGAAGACCAACGAGGGGATTCCGGCGTTCGCGAGGTGGGCAGCAATGCCCGAGCCCATCACGCCGCTGCCGAGGACCGCGACCTTGGAGATGCGGATCGTCATGCGAAGAAGCTCCGAGTAGTGGGAGAGAGGCTCCCGGGAAGATTCGACTGAATGAATGGTCATTCAGGGGGCGGGAATGTACTGGCCGATGGAGGGGGGCGCAATGACATCGGCGAGCTTCACAACCCTCGACAAGCTCTTTACATCCGGCCCGAATCCGGCATGATTGGCACACGGGATCAGGCGTTCTTGGGGAAGAGCGCATGAGGAAGAGGACCCACGGGCCATGACAGCCAAGGAGTGCCCAGATGCACGCGGTCCTGATTGATTCATCGCCGGGCTTGCGAAGGTTTCCCTTCGCGCACGAGTCCCCTACGTCCCTCCTTCCGGTCCTCGAGCGGCCGCTGCTGAGCCATACGGTGCGCTGGCTCCGGAAGCTCGGCGCGACGGAGATCGCCTACGCCACCGAGCGGAACCCAGCGGCCGACCTCGATCTCGCCATGGCGATCGTCGAGAACCGGCTGCGTCCGGTCAGGACCCTGGGAGAAGCCCTCGAGCGCGCCCGCCGCGATCTCCGGATGGACGAGACGCTGCTCGTCATGCACGCCAACCTGCATTACCTGCCGCACTTCTCGACCCTTCTCTCGCGCCACATGATCGGCCGCCAGGCCATGACCTACGTGCGCGGCTCCTCGATGCAGGGCCCCGGGCGCTACACCTTCGGACCGCCCGTGATGGCGCTCTGCAGCCCCGTCGTCTCACGGATGATGCGGTTTGCGGACTCTCGGCGGCCCCTGCAGCACATGCTTCGGCGGGTGCGTGAGCGAGGACTTGCCACCGCGGCGCACGAGCCCGAAGAGCGCGTGCTGAGCATCGACAACACCTACTCGCTCTACCACGCCAACCTCGACGTGCTCTCCAATGGCTTCGTCTCCAAGGCGATCGCGGCCGAGCTCGGTCTCGAGCAGCGGGGCGAGCGGCTGTGGTCTGCACCTGGAGCGAACCTCGGACATGTCCGGGTCGACCCCACTGGCGGGCCCGTCCTGGTCGGAGCCGGAGCGCGCATTGGCGACGACGCCATCCTGCGCGGTCCCACCATCGTGGGGAGCGGCAGCGAGGTGGGGGCTGGTAGCTGTCTGCATCGATCGCTGGTGCTCAGCGACAGCAACATCCCCGAGCAGAGCTGGGTCGCGAACTCGGTGGTCTCGTCGCGTCTCCGCGAGCGCATCGCCGCCTGAGCTGGGGGCCGCCCCGTCGTGGGCCCTCCTGCCGCCGCGTCAGTTCTCTGCCCGCAGCTCGTCGCGCAAAGCCAGGTACTGCCTGCGTCGTGCCCCGGGGTCATGCTCCTCGAGGAGGATGCGCGCCACCTCATCCATGATCGTCGCGGGGGCCCCGCCCGCCACGAGGATCGAGGCGCTGGCTGCCGTCAGCTCCTCCATGCGTTGATCTGCGTAGCGCCAGCCCCACCCGAAGCCCTCGGCATCCTCGATGAGCAGACCCTCGTCCTCGAGCTTCCAGAAGAGCGGGTTCCACTCGTTGTAGAGCTCCACTCGAGCGAAGGGCTGCATCGAGTCGAGCAGCCAAGGAGCGGAGCGCCGGAGCACCGCCACGTTCGTGCGCACTGCTTCGGGGGTGGACCACGGGTGCAGCGGAATCAGGCCGTGGCCGAAGATCCCCTCGAAGTGGGGGAAGTGGGCGGCGTGCAGCTCGTCGAGGAGGGCGGCGGCCGCCTCGTTGTCGGCGGCGTGGATCCCCTTGTTGAACACGCGCAAGGAGGCATCGTCGAATGCCTCGAACCCGATCTGCCCCACCACGAGCTTGATGCCGAGCTCCGCCGCGCGGGCGATCCCCGCTTCGAGGTCTTCGCGATGGCGTAGGACCAGCCACGGAATGGTGCGGGTGTGGAGTTCGTCGAGGAGGGCAGCGAGCCCGGCGACCTCGAGGGCGTCGAGCAGGGGAACGAGGAGGGGGAGGGGGTGCTCCGTCTGTAGAGAGACGCCGAGCGCGCCCTGGCTCGTGAGGACGCGCACCTGCTCGACGACGAGGGAGATGGCTCGTTCGACGCGGTGGCCTCGCCGGGGCTGGTACCGGAAGGTGCAGAAGGTGCAACCGCCTTCCCGAGCGACGAACTGGGACTGCAGGGCCGCCGCGGCCGCAGGGGACAGCTCCGCGTCGGGGAGTCGAGGCGAGACGCCGTCGTAGAAGGGCTCCGACCTCAGGGTGCTCCGATTCCAGACACAGCCGAGCTCGGCGACCACGCTGGGGATTCGCAGGTTCGATCCCGAGGCCCGAGGCGGACCCAGGTAGTCCCAGTCGAGGTCGGGGGTGAAGGGGAGCACTTCATCGGCGGGGCGGCGGTCGGGGGCGGGGGGGCCGCAGTGAAGAGCTCCGTCCCGCTCGAACCAGAGGCCCGGCGCCTCGTCCAGGGCTCCGTTCTCAATCGCTTCGATGGCGGCGAGCAGCGTGCTGCGCGCGGGGCCGACCAGGGCGTAGCGGGCCGGTCCTCGAAGGAGGTGCTGCAAGGCGTTGTGCCCACCCACGAGGATCGGCGCCGCCGTGTGGAGCATCAGTCGGCGCTGGAGGGCGAAAGGGAAGATCGAGTCCAGGAGCAGGAGGTCGCAGTCGCCGTAGCGCTGCGCGGCCTCCTCGATGGCAGAGGGGTGCACCAGGGCGCAGCGGACCTCGTGTCCCGCGGCCCGCAGATCCGTGGCGAACAGCGCTCCCGCGAGGTGCGGAGCCTGATGTCGATGCTGGAGTTCGCACTGGAGGAGGACCAGTTGCAGGGGCAACTCCGAGAGCCGGTGGGGGGAAGAGGGTAGAGTCCCGGCGTGTCCTGCATGATGCCGCGTCAGGGCCTCGACGCGGCGCAGCCCCACGAGAGAGCAAGCGATGAGCAATGGAACGGAGCGCGCGCCCGGTCGGGTCGGCGTGTTGATGGGTGGACTCAGCACGGAGCGGCCGGTCTCCTTCAAGTCGGGGAAGGCGGTCCTCGCCGCCCTCCTGAGCAAGGGCTACGACGCCGTCGCCATCGATGTGGGGCGTGACGTGGACAAGGTCCTGCGCGCCGAGCGCATCGACACGGCGTTCCCGGTGCTGCACGGAAAGTGGGGCGAGGACGGAAGCATCCAGGGGTTGCTCGAGTGCCTCGGGATTCCCTACGCGGGTCCGTCGGTGTTCGGTGCGGCCCTGACAATGGACAAAGAGGTGACTCTGCGTCTGCTGGAGGGCCAGGGGATCCCTGTGCCCAAGGGCTTGGTCTGGACGAAGGAGCGCGGCCGTTGCGATGCGTCGGCTCTGCCCATGGAGGGGCCCTGGATCGTGAAGCCCGTGCGCGAGGGCAGCAGCTTCGGAGTCACGCGGGTGACGGACCCCGCGAAGCTCGCTGACGCCGTCGAGGAGGCCCTGGCTCTCGACGAGCGAGCCTTGGTCGAAGAGCTGCTCGACGGCCCGGAGCTCACGGTGGGCGTACTCGAGGGACGGGCCCTGCCGGTGGTGGAGATCGCTCCCAAGGACGGGTGGTTCGACTTCGAGCGCAAGTACACCGAGGGGATGACGGAGTATCACGTGCCGGCGCGTATCTCGGCGGAGCTCACCGCCAGGGTGCAGGAGATCTCACTGCGTGCGGCGGTCCTCACCCGCTGCGCGACGTCCTGTCGGGTGGATGTGATGGCTGGAGGTCCCCGAGGTCCTCGGGTGCTCGAGGTGAACACGATCCCCGGGATGACGGGGACTTCGCTTCTCCCGATGGCTGCAAACGCCGTGGGGATTGACTTCCCGAGTCTGTGCGAGCGTCTGTTGCTGGCGGCGCGTCTCCGAAACTGACGGAGCGGGGCGGAGTGGCCTGCTTGCCCCCCGACGGGTTGCCCAGCATCATTGTGGTAACGTCCGGTCTGGCCACTGCATCTAATGGGGAGCAGTGCGGCAGGCAGCGGTACCAGGGGAGACTCTCTTTTGCAGGCGAAAGCTGAGCTCGTTTTCCTGAATGGGGAGCGCAAGGGTGACCGGTTCCCCCTTGAGCAGGGGCGCACGGTCATCGGCCGTCAGGTCGGCGACCTGATTGTCGGAGACAAGGAAGTCTCCTCGATCCACGCCATCATCTCGTATGAACGAGGTGGCTGGTATGTGATGGATCTGGGCTCCACCAACGGAGTGTTTGTCGACGAGCAGGTGAAGCTCGAGGCGCGGTTGCGCCACTCGACGGAGCTTCGCGTCGGGCAGACCCGCATGCGCTTCGAGTCCGAGGGCTTCGACGAGAGCGACCTCTCCGGGCCGCCGGACCTCCTCGCTGAAGGCGCGAACTCCGACCTGACCCTTCCCCACGTTCCCCGCGGCGGAACCCTCACGGGTGCTGAAGCACAGCGAGTGCGGGAGGAGCTGGGTCAGCTCGACGTCGCCGACGACATCATCAACGAGCCGGCTCCCTTCGAGGAGCCCCCGGAGGAGTTCCGTCCTCCGTCTGGTCCCGCCGTGGCGGGGTTGGCCGAGTCGCCGCCCGTGCAGGTGACCCTCGAGATCATCGAGGGAGCCGACAAGGGTGCTGTCCGGCGGTTCAACCAGGAGAGCGTGCTCATCGGTCGGCTGAACACCGACCTCGTCGTGCGCGACACGGACGTCTCCCGCCGGCACTGCATCGTCGAGGTCTTCGACGCGAGTCAGGTGTACCTCCGGGACCTGAACAGCACGAACGGCACGTTCGTCAACGGTCGTCGGATCAGCTCGGTGCGCTTGCGCAACGGGGACCAGATTCGTCTGGGTCGCTGCCTCCTAAGAGTCAACGCCCGCCCCGCGTAGCGCGCAGCTACGCGATCTCTGCGTCGGCTTCGTCGTCGCTCGATGCAACGCACTTGAGTGCGCCGCCCTGCCCTTGAGCTGAGGCCCCTACGGGTCGTCGGCGATTTCGCCCACGGACCGCTGCGACCACCAGGTGCGCCACTGGGCGACCTCGGCGGGGGAGGGCGGGTTGTCCGCGGAGCTCCCCATGGCCTTGAACGAGTTGCCCGTGATGGTCTCCAGGGCCACCGTGGCTGCGATCTGGAGCTCCGGCTCGCTCTCGCCCAGCACGCCGATGAGGGCGTCGATGCCCCCGATGCTGCCGATGCTGCCCATGGCCTCGATGATGTGGACGCGCACGAAGTGCGACTTCCCGCGGTGGAAGTTGGCCGGGAGGTTCAGGGCCTTGCTCAGGGCAATGCTGCTCTTCCGGTGGCCGATGCGCCCCAGGGCGTCCGCCGCCTCCGTGCGCACCGTCATCGCCTTGTCGAACAGGGCCTTCTCGAGATCCTGCACGGAGTCCTGGGAGGCGATGAGGTTCAGCCCGCTCACTGCACCGAGACGTGTGATGATCCGCTGTGAGGTCAGCCCGCGATGGAGCGCGCGGCGCGCAGGCTCGGTGCCGATGCGGCCCAAGGCCCGCGCCGCCACCCAGTTCTCCTGGTCGCCCGAGCGCCCGTCGTTGAACACGCGGGCGAGAGTGGGAACGGCCATTTCGCCGCGCGAGACCAGCTCGTCGAACACCTGCTGGGCCTCGGCTTGAGGGACCTGCGGGTTTGCCGCCAACGCAAGCTGCTCGTGGAACGGGTCCCGAGTGACCTGCTCCACACGCAAGGCCGGAGGCGCCTCCTCCACGCGGAGGTGGGCAGGGACCTCTTCGGTCTCTGCCTCTTCTTCGGCCACCGCGAGCCCCGCCGGAGCGAGTCCAAGCAGCGCAGATGCAACCAGTGTCCACGTCTTCATCGGGCGCACGATACGCGCGCCTGGGGGCGCGGTCCAGGAACGCCGCCCTCGCCTGCCTTCCCCGCCGGCGGTGTATCGTCGCACCCCTTTACCGACCCCAGGAGACAGATGCCCCCCTTTCGCAAGGTCCTGGTCGCCAACCGAGGTGAGATCGCGCTCCGCGTCATTCGTGGCTGTCGCGAGCTCGGAATCGCCACCGTCGCCGTCTTCAGCGAGGCCGATGCCGAGGCGCTGCACGTCCGCGCCGCGGATGAGGCGTACTGCATCGGGCCCGCCCCTTCGGCCGAGAGTTATCTGCGTCAAGACGTCATCCTCGAGGTAGCGCGCACCGCAGGGGCCGATGCCATCCATCCCGGCTACGGCTTCCTCTCGGAGAACGCCGCGTTTGCTCGCGCCGTCGCCGACGCCGGGATCACGTTCGTAGGACCCCCCGCCGAGGCGATGGAGGTCATGGGCGACAAGGTCTCCGCACGGCAGACCATGATGAAGGCGGGCGTGCCCGTCGTGCCCGGCACCACCGAGCCCCTGGCCTCGGTGGAGGAAGCAGAGCGCGTCGCCGCGGAGATCGGATACCCGGTCATGCTCAAGGCGAGCGCCGGCGGCGGTGGCAAGGGCATGCGGGCCGTGATGGAGCCGGACCAACTCGCCCCCGCGCTGCGTGCAGCCCAGTCCGAGGCGCGCAACAGCTTTGGGGACGACCGCGTCTACGTGGAGAAGCTCGTTCAGCGCCCCCGTCACGTCGAAGTCCAGATCTTCTCGGACACCCACGGCAATCACCTCCACCTGTTCGAGCGCGACTGCTCCATCCAGCGCCGCCATCAGAAGCTCGTCGAGGAGAGTCCGTGCCCGGTCCTCCGCCCCGAGGTACGCGACGCGATCACCACCGTGGCGACCCGCGCCGCTGCCGCCATCGACTACGTCGGCGCTGGCACCGTCGAGTTCCTGTACGACAACGCCACCGAGGACTTCTACTTCCTCGAGATGAACACCCGTCTGCAGGTGGAGCACCCGGTCACCGAGATGGTGACGGGCATCGACCTCGTGCACGCCCAGCTGGTGGTGGCTGCAGGGGAGCCCGCACCCTTCCGACAGGAAGACCTGCGCATCCACGGCCACGCCATCGAAGTGCGCATTTGCGCTGAAGACCCAGCCGAGAACTTCCGCCCCGCCCCTGGGACCATCGCTGCTCTGCGGGAGCCCACCGGCCCCGGGGTGCGCGTCGACGCCGCCTGGTACGCCGGCTACGAGGTCCCCATCTTCTACGACCCGATGCTCGCGAAGCTGATCGTCTGGGGGGCCGACCGGGAGACGGCGGTGCGCCGCATGCGGCGCGCCCTGGCGGAGTTTGCGCTCACCGGCATTCGCCACAACCTGGCGTTCCATCGCGCGGTCATGTCCCACGCCCCCTTCATCGAGGGCAGCACGGTGGACACCGGCTACATCGCCCGGCACTTCGGTGAGGACCTGACCCTCGACGAGGGATCGGACGAGCACCGGGACGTCGTGATGCTCGCGGCCGCCATTGCTGCCCATGAGGAACGCAAGCGCGCCACCGGGGCCTCTGGGGGAGAGAACACGACGGGACCGGGCAACGCCTGGGCAATGGCGGGGCGGCTGCGCAGCCTCGGGAGGACGCGCTGATGGCTTGGGAAGTAACCCTGGGCGACCGCGCCCGCCGCATGGAGGTCGAGGAGATCGAAGGCGGATACCGCGTCATCGTCGACGGCGAGCCCGTCGAGGTGCACGCGAGCTTTCCTCAAGCGGGCGTGCTGCGCATGGTGCATGGCGCCCGCTCCTACTCCGTGGATGTGCGCGCGACCGCCGATGGCCAAGAGGCCGTCCTGGGTGGAGTGCGCTACGACGTCGGTGTCATCGATGAGCGCGACAAGGCGCTGCGCGCCCTGACAGGAGGCGCCGGCGGAGCCGGGGCGGGCGAGGTGATCAGCACCTCCATGCCCGGCAAGGTCGTGACCCTGCTCGTGGAGGTCGGCGAAGCCGTCGAAGCAGGGCAGGGCTGCATCGTCATCGAAGCCATGAAGATGGAGAACGAGCTTCGCGCTGCCCACGCCGGGGTGGTGCAGAGCATTCCCGTGGCGGTCGGTGAAGCCGTCGAAGGGGGTGCTGAACTCGTGATCATCGCCCCACCGAGCGAGGAGTGAGCGCCCCGGCGCCGACACCATGAGCCTGTTGACCAAGAAGGGCGACCTGTGGGTCCTCAACAAGCCCTCGGGCATGCTGACCCACCCCGCCGTGCACGACGCCCGCGCTGCGCGCAACCCACTGCCGGACCTGATGACGTGGGCCAAGGAGGAGCTGGAAGCACCAGACTCCCTGGCCCCTTGTCATCGACTCGATCTCGCGACGTCGGGCGTGCTGCTCGCGTCGCCGGATCCCGAGGTGCGCGGCGCCATCGGGAAGATGTTCGCCGCCGGGGAGGTCACCAAGAAGTACAAAGCCCTCGTCGTGGGGCGCACCAACCGCAAGGGCACCATTCGGCGCAAGCTGCAGGACGGGCGACGGGGCCGGCCCCTCGATGCCGTCACTCGCTACCGACTGGACTCGTGGCTGGGGCCCTTCTCCCTGATCACCGCCCGGCCCGAGACGGGCCGTAAGCACCAGATCCGCAGGCACCTGCAGAGCATCGGGCACGCGGTGGTCGGCGATGACCGCTATCCGCCGAAGCGCTTTCGCAAGGTGCCGGGGTTCCCGGGGCGCTTGTGGCTGCACGCCAATGAGCTCACCCTTCCTGACGGTCAGCGGTTCCGGGCGCCCCTGCCGGACGAGCTGGCGGATCATCTCGAGCTTCTGGTGTCGATGAACGAGGAGCCGATCTCAGAAGGGGAATGAGCTCGTCGCGCAGGAACCTCTCCGCCAGTCCCGACACCGCTGAGAGCGTGTCTTCGAGAGGGACGGCGTAGGTCGCCACTCGGTTCGCAACCTGCTCCTCGTCACACCAGGCGGCGTGCACGGAGTAGCCGAACTCGGCTCCGCCAGTGTCCAATCGACAGACGGGTCCGTTGGCGAGTTGTGAGGCGTCGTAGATCCAGAGCTCGGCGGGCGCCGGCTTCCCGCCGACGTCGGGCGGAAAGACCACGCACAGGAGCCAGCCGTTCACCGCCAGGTCCACCCCGTCCAGCGGCCTCCTTCGGGGCACGAACTGAGGAGAGCTCGGAATGGCGCCAGCCGGGAGCTTGTGCTGGTCGATGACCTCCATCTGCTTGTGATCGAGCAGGAACACGCTGGCCGGGATGGGCTCTCTGGAGGCGAGGCGCTCGAGCATCGCCTCGGCGGGAACCAGTCGGTCCGGGTGGGTCTCGTGCAGCAACCAGTTCTGGAGCGTGACGAGGCGGTCGTGAAAGCCCAGGGAGCACCAGAACGAGGAGGTCAGCGGTCTCGTCCGGTCTGTGGGTCGTCCAATGCCCGCCTCGGCCGGAAGGGCCACCGTCCAGGTCGCGTCCTTGCTGGCGAGGGCCTTCACTTCGATGATCTCTCCCGACGAAGGGTCGATCGTGTATCGAGCCAGCCGATTGATGTCGAGGGCCACGAGGCTGGGCAGGCCAAGAAGTGAGTCAGGGACCTTCGTCCCGTGCACGACTCCGCGGTCCCAGGGGCGAAGCCATGCCCCCACGTCCGTCGCTCCAGAATGACCGACGATCAGACTGAGTCCGTCAGAATCGGCACGTTCCACCAGGAAGTGGCTCGCCTCCTGGGGAAGGTCGATGGACACCACAGAGACGTCGGGCGTGTTGTCGAGCAGGTGGGTGTTGGCGGCTCTCCACGCGTCGGCCTGAGCGAGCTTCCGCTTGTCCACGATGTGCAGCCGGGCGTAGGGCCGCGCGGATCGATGGGCGATGGAGGAGATCACCGGGGCGAGGGCACCGAGGCGGCCCGCGATGCGTCCAGCGAGGGTGCCCACGTCCGCTCGGACACCCGTGTCGAGGAGCACAACGTGGTTTCGGCTGGCTGCGACCTGGTGCACCGTTTCGTGGATGAGCACGTCTTCAGCCTCGGACACCAGCCGGTAGCTCATGAGGTCGCCCGTGCCGTCCCACCGCTTGAGCTGGGTGAAGGTCTCGAGAGCGGGGGTGTTCAGCGTGAAGGGGAAGGCCATGTCGACGGCGATGCGTGCTCGTGCCTCCAGCTCGAGGGCCGCCACCAGAAGCTTCTTTGGCACGCCCGAGGAGCCAGACAGCGCCCAGCGGACGAAGTCTCGTCGCTGTGCCATGACGGCGTCCGCGATCTGTCGCAGGACGAGGGCCTGGGACAGGAATGCCTGAGCTGACTTGCCGTAGTCCACCAGCCAGATGGTCCCCCCCTGGTGGTCCTGGTCGTAGACCGGGTGGGCGGTGGTCAAGACCGCCGGGAACGCGAGGGCGTGATCCGCTTCGGGGAGCCATTCGGTTCGCTTTCCTACGACGGTGACGGCATCCAGGGTCTTGAGATCGATCTCCCAGGGGCGACCGGCGTCCCAGGTGACGAGCATCCGGGGGATCCCCTCCTCACCCATCCAGGGAACGAACGCGGTGTTGTTCATGTTGCGCACGCCGAGGAGTGGGCTGCGCCGGATGAGGCCGAGGTCCTTGAAGCTGGCGAAGGTGCGAAGGAGGTGAAGCAGGCTCCCCGGGGGCGCCGGGTAGGGACTGCCCTTTCGTAGGAGTTCGTCTGCCAGCCAGTCTGTCGTCTCGAGGACCCGGGCCGTCAGGGTGGCCCCGGCGTCGCTCATGTCGACCCGCACCACGTATCCATCGGAGTTCAGCGCGGGGACGTCGACCCGATTCGGCGCGCCCAGAGGCTTCTCGGCGGTCCCCGTGAGCGCATGGAAGAACCAGCTTCCGCGAAGGTCATCGGGAATTGCGCCGCTCAGAACCGTCAGGGGATCCGCGGTGAGTGTCTTGCGATTGGCGATTCCGAGAGACCTCGGCGGCTCCACGGCGTGGGGACTGAGCTTGTGATCCCGCCGGGCCTGCTCCATGCGGTCGAGGCTTCCCCAGTTGCGCCGTCGGCGGCTCCACCGCCGATACTCCTCGAGGCTCGCTCGAATGTGCCGAGAGACTCTCCGACCGCGCGGGATCCAGCTCACTGCTCGATCCCGAACGCACTCAACAGCGCAGCCGCTGCGAGGCTGGGGGTCGTGGACCCAGCATCCACTTGCTCTTCCAGGCTCGCGAGCTCTGCCTGCACCGCGGGCGCCTGCCGAAACGCATCGAGCAGCCGCTCCTCGATCATCGCCCACATCCAGTGGCGCATCTGCGCGGTGCGCTGGGTCTCCAGAGCGCCGGTGTCCACCAGCACGTCTCGGTGCCTGCGCACCGCGTCCCAGAGCGCGCTGAGTCCAAACTCGGTCAGCCCAGACACCATGAGCGTCGGCGGAGTCCATCCCTCGTGACGAGGCCGCAGGTACCGCAGAGCAGCTTGAAGCTCGCGCAGGGCGCGTCGGGCGTCGGGGAGCGTATCTCCGTCGGCCTTGTTCACGGCGAGCACGTCCGCCAGCTCCAGCACCCCCTTCTTGATCCCCTGAAGCTCGTCGCCGCTGTTGGGCAACGTCAGCACCACGAAGTGGTCCACCATGTCGGCGACCATCGTCTCGCTCTGGCCCACGCCCACGGTCTCCACCAGCACCACATCGAACCCCGCTGCTTCGCACAGCAGCATCGTCTCCCGCGTGCGCCGGGTGACCCCACCGAGGGAAGCGGCCGAGGGCGACGGTCGGATGAAGGCCGAACGCTCCACCGCCAGCCGGGACATGCGGGTCTTGTCGCCCAGGATGCTGCCGCCGGTGATGGAGCTCGACGGGTCCACCGCCAGGACCGCGACCCGATGCCCCTGCCCCACGAGGTGCATGCCCAAGGAGTCCAGCAGCGTGGACTTACCGACCCCCGGGCTGCCGGTGATGCCGACCCGCACGGCGCCTCCCGTGTGGGGCAGCAGGCGCGTCAGGAGCTCCTGCGCGAGGTCCTGGTCCGAGGGGCGGCGGCTCTCCACCAAGGTGATGGCTCGACCAAGCACCGTGCGGTCACCGGCCAGCACCCCAGTGGCGTAGTCATCGATGGACAGTCGCGGTCGCGCCATGAGGCGCAGGGTACGTGAAGGCGTCAGGTGGGAGGCCCACGGACCGTCCGTGACGTGCCGACGGAGAACCGCTAGGGGTTGCAGTCCAGGGTGACCTCGAAGTCCCCCATGTCCGAGTCGTACCCGTCCACCACCAGGAAGTAGCTGCCGCTGGGTTCGAACTCGATGGAGTTGAGGCCCCACTCCACGCAGGAGTTGCCGTGGCAGCCCATGGACGCGTCGAGCACCATCAGGTCCATGTTGGTCTGGGTGGGCTCGGGGTCCACCAGCTCGAAGCTGACCTCGCTGCCGCCTCCGGCGCCGTCCCACTCGAAGATGAACTCGGGGCCGTCGTAGTTCCCGACGTTGCAGTTGTATCCGTCGAGCACGTCGCTCGCGGTCGCGAAGTCGGCGGCCGTCTTCGTGATGGTCTGGCCGCAGGAGATGGAGTCGCCCGTGCCGCAAGTGCCCGAGCACTGAGGCTCGTCTTCGCAGTCTTCGGTGTCCTGACAGTCGATGAGGCCGTCGCCGTCGTCGTCGAGGCCGTTGTCGCACGACTCGCCACAGCCGGGGAAGACGATGCCGAAGGGCCAGGGGAGGGTGTCCTCCCAGATGCTGCGCTCGAAGCTGCCGATGTCCCAGTTCGCGAAGGAGCTGCTGTCCCGGCGTCCCTCCTTCTCGTACATCGCGGAGATCCCGAGCTTGAAGTCCACGCCGGCCTTCGCCTCGGCGTCGATGCCGTCGCAGTCGGGGCCGAGCACGCCCTTGAGATAGGGCTCGGCGCTCAGGGAGGGGCCGGCGACGCCGTAGAACAGCGCCACGGGCTGCACCACGTAGGCGACCTTCACTTCGGCGTTGGTCTCCACCTCGACGGTGGGCATCTCGACGGAGGCGTTGATGTCCCAGTCGCTCTGCTGCGTCCAGCCCTGGCCTCGCACGTAGTTGGCTTCGGTCTCCATGGGGATGCGCACCGATGCGTCGGCGTGGACCTTGACCTCGCCGGGCAGGCTCACGCTCGCGAGCGCCTTCTGGCGCATCTTGAACTGCACCACCACCGGGACCGGCCCGACCATCATCGTCAGCGTGCCCATGTGCCAGTCGGAGATGTTCTTCGTCCAGCTGGCGGAGCCGAAGGACGCGTGGACCTCGGTCTCGGTCTGCAGCTCGACGTACGGCTCGAAGCCGATGTCGATGGTGGCCTCGCGCAGCTTGAACCAACGCCAGTTGACGCTGTAGCCGAAGGAGCCGTCGAACCCGATCTCGCCGCCGGTGATCTTGGTGGGCACGTCGTCGCCGAACTCGATCTCCGGGATGGGCAGGGAGAGGTTTCCGCGCTCCTCCCCCTCGGGGGTCCACACGAAGTTCAGCTCGGCGTTGGCGATCACATCGCCGAGGCCGGCGTAGGTGGTGAGCAGCGTCCAGTCGTCGCCATCGCGGGAGACGGTGTCGATCTGCCGCAGGTAGCCCCCGTCCGTCACGCCGACCACGTACATGCCCTGCTCCCACCCCAGGTCGCTCGCGTCGCAGGAGAAGACGAACTCGAGCCACTCGCGGTCCTCGTCGAAGGTCACGTCCTCGAAGCAGGGGTGGTCCTCGGGGTAGGTCAGATCGGGGTGCACCGTGAACTCGCCGGTGTCGTTGGCCTCGTCGTAGATGGGGTGGTCGTCGCCGTAGTTGGGGTGCCCAGGGCCCATGCCGTCATCGCCGGTGCCGCCGTGGTTTGTGACGGGGCCGTCGGTCTCGCTGTCCGTGCCGAAGGGGTCGCTCTCCCCCAGCGAGCCGCTGCCGGCGCCATCGAGCGGTCCGTAGCAACCGAGGGGAAGGAACGCGGCAACGAGGAGGGCGAAGGTGCGACGCATCTGAACTCCGGCGAGGTGAGGTCCAGTAAGAGAACACCACCTCCCGGGTCACGCGGGGGGCACACCTGCCGTGTTACGTCGCCGTGACCGATCGGGTCAGAGCCCGAGGAAGGACCCCGCGATGCCCAACCACACCAGGAGCCAGAACAGGCATCCCAGGACCAGCGCCACGATGGCGCCCCCGCCGTGGGACCCGTCGAGGGGTCGCGTGTCCCCCGCCGCGTCCAGGGCGCGGTTCACGGCGACCTGAGCGACCCACACCGACCAGGTGGACGACGCCACCGTGCCGATGATGATGACCGCATCGAGGGTCGCGGAGATGGGGTCGTCGCCGGTGACCCCCCAGGCGCTATGCGCTCAGCGCCTCGAGCAGCTCCACGGCGGCCTCGCTGATCACCGTGCCCGGCCCGAAGATCGCCGCGGCGCCAGCGGCCTTGAGCTTGTCGTAGTCCTGGGGCGGCACGACGCCGCCGACGACGATGAGGATGTCTTCGCGTCCGAGCTTCGCGAGCTCGCCCTTGAGCGCCGGCACCAGCGTGAGGTGTCCGGCCGCGAGGCTGGAGACGCCGACGACGTGCACGTCGTTCTCCACCGCCTGGAGCGCGGTCTCCTCGGGGGTCTGGAAGAGCGGGCCCACGTCCACGTCGAAGCCGAGGTCGGCGAACGCGGTGGCGATGACCTTCTGGCCGCGGTCGTGGCCGTCCTGCCCCATCTTCGCCACGAGCAAGCGGGGTCGGCGACCCTCGTCGTCGGCGAAGGCCTGCACGGCGGCGCGCACATCCGCGATCTCTTCGTTGCTCTCTCCCACCTCGGAACTGTAGACGCCGCCGAGGTGACGGATGACCGCCTGGTGACGACCGAAGGCCTCCTCGAGAGCGGAGCTCATCTCGCCCACGGTGGCTCCGGCCCTCGCCGCGTGCACGCTGAGGTCCAGGAGATTGCCTTCGCCCGAGCGTGCCGAGGCGGTGAGGGCGGCGAGCGTGGCCTGCACCGCATCGTCGTCTCGCGATGCCTTGAGCTTCGCGAGTCGGGCCAGCTGCGCTTCGCGCACGGCGGCGTTGTCCACCTGGAGGACCGGGATGTCCTCCTGGACGTCGACCCGGTACTTGTTGATGCCCACGATGGTCTGGCGCCCGCTGTCGATGCGGGCCTGGGCCCGGGCCGCGGCCTCCTCGATGCGCAGCTTCGGCACGCCGGCCTCGATGGCCTTGACCATGCCCCCGAGCTCCTCGATCTCCGCGATGTGAGCCAGCGCCCGCTCGGCGATGTCCCACGTCAGCCTCTCCACCGCCCAGCTGCCACCCCACGGGTCCGCGACCCGCGTCGTTCCCGACTCGAGCTGCAGCTGAAGCTGGGTGTTCCGCGCGATGCGCGCGCTGAAGTCCGTGGGCAGCGCGAGGGCCTCGTCGAGGCTGTTGGTGTGCAGCGACTGCGTGCCGCCCTGGGTCGCAGCCATGGCTTCGACGCAGGTGCGCACCACGTTGTTCCAGACGTCCTGGGCGGTGAGGCTCCAGCCGCTGGTCTGGCAGTGGGTGCGAAGCTTGAGGGACTTGCTGTTCTCGGGACCGAAGGGCTGGATGAGCCGGGCCCAGAGCATCCTCGCGGCCCGCAGCTTCGCCACCTCCATGAAGAAGTCCATGCCCGTGGCGAAGAAGAAGGACAGCCGTGGCGCGAAGGCATCGATGTCCATGCCCGTGGCCAGGCCGGTGCGCACGTACTCCAGTCCGTCCGCCAGCGTATAGGCGAGCTCCAGGTCCGGCGTCGCTCCGGCTTCCTGCATGTGGTAGCCGCTGATGCTGATGCTGTTGAAGCGGGGCATGTGCGCCGAGGTGTATCGGAAGATGTCCGCGATGATCCGCATGCTCGGCGCCGGCGGATAGATGTACGTGTTGCGGACCATGAACTCCTTGAGCACGTCGTTCTGGATGGTCCCCGCGAGCTTCTCCGGGGGCACGCCCTGCTCCTCGGCCGCCACGATGTAGAGCGCCATGATCGGCAGCACGGCGCCGTTCATCGTCATGGAGACGCTCATGGTGTCCAGAGGGATCTGGTCGAAGAGCACGCGCATGTCTTCGATGGAGTCGATGGCCACGCCCGCCATGCCCACGTCTCCCACGACCCGCGGGTGGTCGCTGTCGTACCCCCGGTGAGTCGCCAGATCGAAGGCGATGGACAGCCCCTTCTGCCCCGCGGCGAGGTTGCGGCGGTAGAAGGCGTTGGACTCCTCGGCGGTGGAGAAGCCGGCGTATTGGCGCACCGTCCACGGGCGGCGCACGTACATCGTCGAGTAGGGCCCTCGGGTGTAGGGCGCGAAGCCTGGCGCGCTGTCGGTGTGGGGCACGGCGGCCAGGTCGTCAGGGCCATAGACGGCCTTGCGAGCAATGCCGAGGGGGGTCTCCGCGGAGTCGGCGGGGAGAGAGGCCCCGGACGCTTCGGGGCGCTCCCAGGGGGTGTGCGCGAAAGAAGGAGGGATGGGCATCAGACATCTCCCTGGTGCGCGTCGGCGTCGGGGCGGAAGGGCAGGCGCCCGATGGACACCCCTCGGAGGCCGCTGACGTCGGCGAAGGGATGAGGGCGCCGCGGGGGAACGACCGCGTCGGCGTTGGGATAGATGGAGGCGCCGAGCACCTCCTCCTTGTGGGCCCCGGCGTCGTGCACGCGCTCATGCCAGGTGGAGTCGAGGCGCTCCTTGATCCACCCCGACGTCAGGGCCTCGGCGGCCCCGCCCTTCGCCTCGATGGACCGCAAGGCCGCCCAGCCAGCGCGGGCCAGCTCGGCGGTGAGGTCCTCGACGTGGAAGCTGCCACCTGCGGGGTCGGCGATGCGGGCTACGTGGGCCTCTTCGCCGAGGACGAAGTGGGTGTTCCGGGCGAGGCGCCGCGGCCCGCTCTCGGGGATGCCGAGGGGGAGGTCCCAGGGAGCGGCGGTGATTGCGTCCGCACCCCCGACCATCCCAGCAAACACCTGGGTGCTCGTGCGCAGAGCGTTGGTCCAGGGGTCCTGGCTGGCAGCGGCCGTGGTGGCGCAGTCCGCGTGGATCCTTGCGGGCGCAGGGGAGTCGATGCCACACAAGCTCATCAGCCGGTGCCACACCAGCCGCGTGGCGCGCACGGCCGCGATGCCGGCGAAGACGTCGCGGCCCAATGGCAGATGGAGCTCGATGCGGGGAGCGACCTGGGCCGGAGACAGCCCCCGGGCTTCGAGTCCTCGCAGGAGCCAGGCCGCGTTGGCCAACAACCATCCGATGGAGTGGAGCAGCGAGCCTCCGCCAGCGTCGATCGGGCCGGCGGTGAGGGTGAGGGGGACGGCGGCGGGGAGCTCGGAGATGCAGGTCCGAACGAGGTCTGCGGCGCTGTCCAGGGCGTCGTCCAGAGAGCCGGGCAGAGCGCCGTCTCGCAGGAGGGAGCCGAGGGGATCCACCCGGAGCGAGAGGGCCACCTCGCCGGGGTCCACTCCCCGGGCATCGAGCCACGCCCGCGTCATGGTCAGGCGCCCGGCGCCGTCGGAGCAGCCGTCCACCGCCAGGCGCCGCAGGGTGCGCACGTCGATGTCGCCCAGGATGGTCTCCATCCCTTCGGGGCTGGAGATGCCGCACAGCCGGGGCTCGAGCCACAGGCCGGTGACTCCGCCGGTGACGTCCTCATTGATGGCGTCTCGCAGGGTGTCCCGGTCCGAGTCCACGTGTCGTTGGAGGACCACGTGAGGCACGGCCTCGGGCACGTCCGCCACGGGGAGCCCGCCGCGCACGAACGGTGCTTCACCTGGAGCGGAGTCGATGCCCGCGGGGAGATCCTCCGCGCGATAGACGGGGTGCAGGCGGTAGCCGTGGCGCGTGATGGCGAAGAGGGACGCGGGGTCCTTGCCCTTCAGCTCGGTGCGCACCAGCTCGGCCCAGGCGTCGGACGTGACCGACGGGAAGACATCCGGCGAGGCGGCCGGGCTCGACTCGGGAGAGGGGGTCTGGCTCATGGGCGGAGAGTAGGGGAGGGACGGGCGGTTGTGGATCGTGCTCCCCCGGGGGCTGCTCAGAGCTCGCCGCCGGGGGACGGCTGCTCGCTTGCCAGGGACGCGAGCAGCCGCTGCAGGTTCTCCATGAGGGCTCTCAGGCGGGGGTCCGCACGGCTCGGCTG
>JAGSHC010000249.1 GCA_023954745.1 Deltaproteobacteria bacterium
GCTCGTAGGTATCGACGCTCTCGATGAAGCTGCGCACCGCGTGCACCGAGGCGCGCTGTCGCAGGCTGAAGTCGACGTTCGAGGGCAGCAGGAGCAGCTCTGGCTGCGGCAGCGCCTCGAGATGGCGTCGCTGCCTCAGATTCACCCACCGCCGGCGGAGCCGTGCGAACCAACCCCGTCGGGGCGGTTCGAGAAGCGTGAATCGGTGTTTGCGTGTCGTCATGACTGCAGGTGCTCTTCGTCCATTTCCAACGTACCGCTCCGCAATTGGAGCGTCCAGGGAATCAGACGGCCCAGACGGCCTGGATCTTCAGTCGGGGCTCGCGATCGGATCCACCGATCCGCCAGCTTCGTGCCCTCCGGGGTCCGCGAAGGCCCCATGGGCGGCCGCAAAGACCAGCCCAGCGACCGCGGCGAGGCCGAGGGCACCGTGGAAGAGCAGCCCCTCCTCGGGCCCGAAGCTCCCCCCCAGCAATCCCTGCCACAGCTCGGAGTCCACCACCTGCCAGCGGGCGAGCGACGGCAGGGTGAAGCCCGACACCGGGACTCCGATGACGAGCGCCTCACCCATGTTCCAGCCAAGGTGCGCGCCCGCGACCATCCAGAGGTCTCCGCGCGCCAGGAAGAGCGCGCCGAGCGCGATGCCCGCGATGAACACGCCGAGGGCGCCGCGGGGGTCGGCGCCGGGATTGCCCGCATGCACGGCGACGAAGAAGAGGGCGCTCAGCACCAGAGCGCCCTTCGCCTTCAGGACGGGCTGCCACAGCCGGAGGAGCACGCCACGGAACAGCAGCTCCTCGCCGGCGGCGGACAGCATCAGCGCGGGGAGCGTGTACACGATGGCTGGGAGGGCGGCGGTGCCCGAGGGGGCCTGGAGTAGCGCGAGGTCGGCACCGGGCATCGGCTGGTAGCCGCCCGCGAGCCGACCGACCAGGGCAGGAAGCAGGACGAGGCCGAGGCCGAGCAACGTGCCGATCAGATAGCGGGGCCGCTGTGGCGCGTCGCGGTCCTGCCGGGTCCCCATCGTGCGGTGGCCGAGTCCCATGAGCCGCGGGCCCGAGAAGAGCAGGATGGGCGCGGCGAGGGCCCAGGTGAGGGCGGTGACGAACAGCAGGTTGTCGGTGATGGCGAGACCGACCATCGCGGCGACGGTGCCGGTCACGAGCATCACCAGGAGAACGAAGAGCGTCAGCCCGACGCGGCTGAGGATCGAGGGGCGCTCGCTCACCGATAGAGCTCGGGGTGGGCCGCCAGATAGTCGGTCACCGCCCGGGGAACGACGTCCGAGACGTCGGCTCCATCTGCCAAACCGCTCCGAATGGCGCTCGACGAGACGTCGGGGAGCGCGAAGTCGCGGACCACGAACTCCCCGCCGTCGGGCAGGTCCTCGGGGTGCACCGCGGTCCCTCGGCCCACCACGACGAACCGCAGCTGCTCGCGCAGCTCCGTCCAGCGATGCCACAGGTGCAGCTCCGGCAGGATGTCGGAGCCGATGAGCCAGGAGAACGTGCAGTCTTCGTGAGCGGCGCGCAGGGCAGCCACGGTGTCGAACGTGTAGCTGGGGGGGGCGAGCCAACGCTCGATGTCGTCCACGCGCACGCCGGGGTAGGGCTCCGCGACCTCGCGGCACATGGCGAGGCGGTGCTCGAAGGGACGGAGGACCGCGTCCTTGGCGAAGGCGTGGCGATGGACCGGCAGCCACCAGACCTCGTCGATCCCGACGGTCTCGAGCAGATACACCGACATCAGCACGTGGCAGATGTGCGGGGGGTTGAACGAACCACCGAGCAGGGCGACGCGGCGTTGGGACGTTGTGTCCGTCATCGGTGCAGTAGGCCCTCCGGCTCGTATCCTCTCTCAGTGACCAGCGAGATGCCAGCCCGAGCCCCCGTGGGCCGCTTTGCTCCGAGCCCGACGGGTGCCCTGCATCTGGGGCATCTGCAGACGCTCTTGCTGGGGTGGCTGCAGATCCGCGGGGCTGGCGGCCGTTTCGTCTTGCGCATCGAGGACATCGACCCTTCCCGCACTCGTCCCGGGGCGACCGAGGCGATCATCGAGGACATGCGGTGGCTCGGGTTCGACTGGGACGAGGGGCCCGGGGTGGGAGGTCCGGCGAGTCCGTACCTGCAGAGTCAGCGCCTCGCCCTCTACGAGGAGGCTCTGGCCCGGCTCCGGGCCCGCACGTACCGGTGCACCTGCACTCGCAAGGAGGCGCGCGCAGCGTCGGGAGGGCCGGAGCCTGTCAGCGGAGAGTGGCCCTATCCGGGGATCTGCCGTGAGGGCGAGAGCCACCCCGACGGGCTTGCGTCGCTCCGCATTCGGGTGGATGAAGGCGTGGTGTCGTGGGAGGACGGCTGGTTGGGCTCGCAGTCTCAGGAGCCGTCTCGGGTCTGTGGCGACTTCATCCTACGAAGCAAGGCGGGCGACCCCACCTACCAGCTCGCCGTCGTGGTGGACGACATCGCCATGGGGGTGACGGAGGTGCTTCGCGGGGAGGATCTGCTCCACAGCACGGCGCGGCAGATCCTCCTCTATCAGTGGCTCGGAGCGGAGGTGCCCCGGTTCAGTCACGTGCCGCTGCGCCGCGATGAGACGGGGCAGCGCCTGGCGAAGTCACGAGGGAGCAGGGGACTCTCGGAGCTGCGGGAGGAGGGAGCCGACCCCCGGGTGGTGTTGGGAGGGATTGCCGTGGACCTGGGACTCCTGGACGCCCCGGAGCGCGTTCTGCCCGGCGAACTCCTGGGGCCCTGGGCCGACTCTGAGTATGCGGCACGCTTGGCGCCCGCAGAGAGCGCCGATCCGGGCTAGTTTCCCGGCCATGCCCACTGAGACGATCCTTTCCTACGTTGCCTCCCCGACCGAGGCTCCCGCTGCATCCACCCTTGTCGTCGTCGGACGCCGCGCCCGCCTCGAGAGCGACGATGTGCGCGCCGCCGCGTCACTCCCAGCGGAGACCTGGGACGCCATGCTCGAGAGCGTGAGCCCGGGTGACCAGGGAGGCAGCGCCAGCACATTCAACGGGTCCACCAAGGTGGTCGTGGGCGTTCTGCCGGAGCCGTGTTCGCGGCACAACAGCCCCGCGCGTCCTCACGCCGTGGAGGCGCTCGTCCGCGGCGGCGCGGGTGGAGACAAAGACGTCACCGTGGTCCTTGCCCTCGACGAAGCCTCCCACGCCCTCCCATCAGGCCTCTCCGTGGCCCGCGCCCTGCACCGCTACAGCCGAAAGGCCGAAGGTGGGGACGCAAAGCAGCGCACGGTGACGGCATCGTTCCTCGCGCCCGAGCCGGTGGATGGCGCGCTCGTCGAGCGCATCGGGGTGCTGGCCGAGTCCGTGAGGATGGCCGCGCATCTGGTGGACATGCCGCCGTCCGAGCTGCACACGCACCGCTTCGTGGAGATCGCCGAAGAGCAGGCGGCCGCCGTAGGCGCCACGATCGAGGTCATCCGTGACGAGCAACTCGATGCGCAGGGATATGGCGGGCTCTGGGGGGTCGGGAAGGCGGCGACGCGCGGGCCGGCCCTGGTGGTTCTGAGCTGTGGACCCAAGGACGCGGAGCGCACCCTGGCCTGGGTCGGCAAGGGGATCGTCTACGACACCGGTGGACTCAGCATCAAGGGCAAGGCCCACATGCCTGGCATGAAGGGCGACATGGGCGGCGCGGCGGCCGTGCTCGGTGCCTTCGTGGCGGCGGCGAAGCTGAAGGGCAACACGCGCATTCATGCGCTGCTCTGCCTGGCCGAGAACTCGGTCGGCCCCGAGTCCACGCGTCCCGACGACATCCTGAGCATGTACTCCGGCAAGACGGTGGAGGTGAACAACACCGACGCCGAGGGTCGGCTCGTGCTCGGTGACGGCGTCGCCCACGCCAACAAGCACCTGTCCCCGGACGTGATCGTGGACCTCGCCACCCTGACGGGCGCGCAGCTGATGGCGACGGGAAAGCGTCACGCGGGGATCGTCACGAACGACGAGGACCTCGAGGCGGCCGCGGTGGTGACGGGGCGGAGCACGGGTGAGCTGGTGCACCCGCTCCCCTACGTGCCCGAGTTCTTCCGCAAGGAGTTCAAGAGCGAGGTCGCAGACCTCAAGAACTCGGTGAAGGACCGGATGAATGCGCAGACCTCCTGCGCCGCGCAGTTCGTGGCGGAGCACCTCGGGGACTTCGACGGCAGCTGGCTGCACGTCGACCTGGCGGGTCCCAGCGGCCTCGACAATGGGCGAGGCACCGGATACGGCGTGGCGCTGCTGACGGAGCTGTTCGAGATCTAGACGAGTGTTCGAGGAGAGTCCCGTCGAGACGGGCCAGCCCTGCTGCGCCTACTCCTCGACTTGTGACGAGGCCCTGAGACCGGTGACTTCGACGTTGGGGTCGAGGTCGAAGCGCCAGCGCGGGAACCCGCCGGAGTCGGCGACGGACCAAGAGCCCGCGCGCTTTCCGCCGACGCGGACCGTCAGCCGGCTCCCGTCGTAACGCACGTCCACGCGGGACGCCTTGCCAGGGGTGACGCCGGCCTTGAAGGCCTTGCCGTTCATGTTGCCGCCGCCGTCGCTGATCTTCAGCTTGAAGCGGCCCTCGAGCGCCAGCGTGTGCGACAGGCCCCCCGCGGGGTGGTTGGCGCTGTAGACCACGCGCACGTTGGTCTTGGTGAAGGAGGTGAGCTGGGCGCTTACTTCCTTGGCTTGATAGCTGACGAACTTGCTGCGGCTGTAGAACTGCTCCATCGGAGCCGGCGTGACCTCCTCCTCGACCACGACGGGCTTCGGGGGAGGGGGAGGAGTCGCCACCTCGATGTCGCCCACTTCGATGGGCTCCGGGGTGGGCTCTGGGACCGGCTCTGGCTCCCCGCCGCTGAACAGCATGACGAGCGCGCCCATGAAGAGCAGCCCTCCCGCGCCCGCGGCTGCCGGGATGGCCCACGGGGGGAGGTCGTCAAACGGGCCTCCGCCGCCACCCTTGCTCTTCCCGCCCTTGCCCTTGCCTTTGTTGCCGCCCTGCTTCTTCGCCGGCTTCTTTGCGGCGGGCTTCGGCTTCGGCTTCGGCTTCGGCTTCGGCTTGGCGGCAGCACCGCCGCCCGCTCCGCCCCGTCGGCGAATGCGGCCCTCCACAGCGCCTCCGGCGGCTGCGGCGCCCATCACTCCCACGGCGGCGGCGCCAGCAACGGCTCCCCCACCCTTGATGGTCGGGGGCTCGGGGACGATGGTGGGCGCCTCGGTCTTGGGCGCCTCGTAGTCCATCAGGAACTCGCCCTCGGCGTCGCCGATGGCCGCCGACTTCTCGGCCTGGCGCTCGGCGGCGCGCTGGGCCATGCGGGCCTCGATCTCCTCGCGCTTGGCGATCCCTGCCTTCTCCTCCAGAGCCTCCGCGGCCCCGGGGATGTTGAACCGGATCGTGAACAGCGGAGAACGCACGCCGTACCGCTCGACAACCACGCGGCTGATGCGCGACAGCGGCTGGGTCCGAGTGAGCTCAGCCCACTCCCCAGCGTGACCCTCGCGCACGTCAGGGCCCTCCGCGGTCCACACGAGGGGATGCCCCGACTTCTTCCGAAGCGGGATCTCCTCCTCCTTTGCGACGTGCTGGAGCAGCTTGACCAGCTGGTCCTCGGGGTCGACCTCGAACTCCTTGATGTATTCGGAGCCCGCGATCTCGACGCTTACGACGATTGGTTCGGCCATGGGCCCGCGATGCTACCAATGTTCCGGCGCTGCGTGAGGACCTCGGGTGGGGGAAGATGCAGCATGGCCCCGAACTACACCGTCCTGGACGGCCCCGTCGGCACCGAGCTGCTGCGTCGAGGAATCCCGACTCCGTTGCCGCTCTGGTCGGCCACGGCCATCGACGAAGCGCCCGATGTGCTCGCCGAGATTCACCGCGACTACGCCCTGGCCGGAGCGACGGTGCACTCCACGAACACCTTTCGCACGAGCCCCTGGGCTCTCCGCGCCGTAGGCCGGGAAGCCGACGCCCCGCGACTCACGAGGGATGCGGTACGCATCGCCCGGTCCGCAGTCCCTTCGACGCATCGAGTCGCTGGCTGCCTCGCACCCCTGGAGGACTGCTACTCACCAGGCCTCAGTCCCGCGGCGTCGATCGCCCGGCCGGCCCTTGGGGAAGCAGCTGACCTTCTCGCTGCCGCTGGGGTCGATCTCATCCTCTGCGAGACCTTCCCGCACCCCGGTGAGGCGCTGCTCGCCCTCGACGCGGCGGCCGCCACGGGCCTTCCGGTCTGGGTGTCTCTCACCCCTGGTCCGTCGGGCGACCTGCTCGACGACGCCACCATCTTGCGGGTCGGGATGCGAGCCATGAACGCCGGGGCGGACGCGGTGCTCGTCAACTGTGGACGGCCAGACCGTATCGCCACCGCCATCGCCGCTCTCGCGAAGGAAGGGGTGCCTACCGGCGGGTACGGAAACGTGGGCGAGCCCGACCCCGTTCAGGGGTGGCGCAGCGAGGGGGAGTCCGCGCCGGATCCCTATGCGGACGCAGTTCTCGGCTGGGTTCGGTCCGGGGCCTCCATCGTGGGGGGCTGCTGCGGCACGACGCCCGCCCACATCGCGCGCATCAACCAGCGCCTCCGAGGGTCTCTCGCGCCCTGAGCAAGGCGTCCGCCGCGCAGTCGAGCCCGGCCTGATCGTCGGCGCGGGCCGCGAGGGTGACCCCCCAGCGAGCGATGGCGGGGTGGGCTTCACCGTGAAGCTCGAGCGCCGCCACCAAGGGATCGTCCGCGCCGTCTTCCTCCGTGAGGCGGGGACCCAGTCGCCCCGCAGCCGACTGGAGGAAGGCGAGGGCGCAGAGCTCCAGGGGCTCCCGGGGAGCGCGACGAAGCCACTGCGGGATCCCCCACGCCTCGTCCGCTTGGTGCAGATGCGGTGTCTCCCCCAACCAGCGCAGGCACGGGTCGTAGTGGTCGTGGAGAAGCTCACTGTCCGGTGCTGGGCCGGGCTGCTCACGCTGGGCGGGGGCACGGCGCTCGGCCCGCTGCTCGATCCAGGTGATGAGGTCCTGGTCGGAGGCGTCCGCCAGGGCGTCGGCGAGGCGCACCAGATCGTCGGGGGTCCGGTGTGCGGCGAGGGCCTGCAGCAGCACCACCCGAGGAAGCTCCTCCTCGAGGCGATCGTGCGCTCGCCGGAGGAAGTGAAACCCGCGCGAGTTCAAGGCGAGGACCCGGGGCTCGACCGTGCGCGCCTGCCATCCGGTCAAGACGCCGAGGGCCTCCCCCGCCGCGAGGAGCCTCGTGAGGTCCAGCACGCGCAAGCGCTTCCGCGACGACACCCGGGGCCACTTCTTGCTGCGCTCGTCGTCGGCGCTCGCAACCGGGGCTCCCGAGTCCCCCACCTCGTTGGTGTCGCCATCATCGACACCGCCGTGTGACTGCCGAGGAGCGCGTGCGGAGCGGGGCTTCTTCGTTCTGCGCTCCTGCTCGAGGACCTCGGGTTCGAAGTCGAGGTCCTCCATCTCTTCGGCAGCGTCGACGCCGCCGTCCATCTCCCCAAAGTCGGAGCCGGCAAGCAGGTCACTCGCGAAGGAAGCCAGCGCTGCGGAGTCGAGGCTCGACTCCCGGGCCGGTCCGCCCTGCACCGTGGGGTCCCGTCGACCTGGGCGCACTGCCCCGGAGCCGCGTTCGAATCCGGCCTCTTCCCGCATCGCGTTGGCGCGGGCCTGGTCGTCGATGACCTGCTGGTTCGGCGAGCGAGACGTCTCCTGGCCACGGGTGCCGGTGCTGGGGCCTTCGTCGGTTGGGCGAGCCATGGGCCACGATACCGCGCCCTGCTTTCCCGTCGGCACCCAGCCCGTTCCCCTACGATGGAAAGCGGTGATTTCGGCCCGCCCCGCAGTCGTACTTCTCGCAGCCCTCCTCTGGGTCGCGGGCTGTGCAACCACCGGAGGGTCCCGAGGCACGCCGCTGAGTGACGACGTCTTGCTTCGGGGGGGGGACATCGTCCTGGGGATCGAGACCCTGGACTCGCGCCGCAGCGCCGACTCCCGCATCGTCCGCTACCGCCGCATCTACAGCTCCGACGGGCCCCGTGTCGAGGCACGGACTCTTCTCAGCGCCGATGGTGTGCCCTTGTCGGTGCAGGTGACTGGAGACGGCCGCTGGCTCGCCGCCACCCTGGAGCGGGGTGGGGAGCTGGGGACGACGCTGTGGCGTCTCCGGGAGGACGGACTTCCAGACCCTGCGTGGGAGAGCCCCCCGGGGTGTCGCGAGCCTTCGTTCGACCCGCAGGCGCGCTTCCTCGTCGTCGCGTGCCCCCCTCAGGGACGCCAGCCCGCCTGGCTCATGACGGTCGGGCTGCCGGACCTGAAGCGGTTGGCGTTGGTGGGCGAGTGGCCCCGAGGGGCCCCGGTGGTGGGAGTCGAGGGCGATCTCTACTGGGTCGAGCGGCGTGGCTCGAGCACGCTCGTCATGCGCCGCGCCGGGGACAGCTCTCCTTACGCGGTGCATGAGCTGGTCGATGTCGTCGAGACGCTGCACCCCCGCAACGACGGGGTCCTGGTGGCCGCGGTGCGCGACGCCCGGGGCGGGCTCGAGACCTTGGAGCTCCAGCCGAGCGGGGTCATCGAGGCCATGCCGCTGCCGCCCCAGCTCGGGCTGGGGTCTCCCACCCGGCTCCTGAGCAACGCCCGGGGAGACCTCCTCGCGATTCGCTGCCTGCGAGGCGACTGCGCCGTCGTGGAGGCACGAGTCGATGGCCACAGCATGCCGGCGATGACGGTCTCGGGGCGCCCCGTGGCGCTGTCGATGGTGCGGCACACGCAGTCGGTCCACCCGCGGCCCGAGGATCTCGCGACGGCGCCGGACACGGTGCTCGCCACCCACCTCAGCTCGGACGTCTCGGTTCTGGGGGTGGGACTCGGGATGCGGCTCGACGAGGCCTGGCGCGTGCTCGAGGGCGCGGGTCTGCACCCGTGGTGGGAGACCCCGGCCGGCTCCCGGGCACGCCCGCGAGCGATCGGGATTGGCCGCGCAGCGGGGAGCTGGTGCATTGAGTTCCAGGCCGATGAACGAGGTCTGGTCTCCGCCGTCGACATGAGGGACTGCGCTGCTCCGTACGTCAGCTCGGCTCTCCAGCCGCTTCTCGACCGCAAACACCTGCTCGAAGGCGCGTACGGAATCGCCCAGCACTACCTCGGCCCCGGGGTGTCGGTGGAGGTGGGAGACAGCGCGGGAGGGCCCGGCGAGTCGCGGTCCCACCCCGTACGGCGCACGACGCTGCAGTACTCAGCCCCGGAGCGTGGCTACGCCTATCACTCGGAGACCGAAGTCCTCGAGTCGCGGTCCCGCAA
>JAGSHC010000359.1 GCA_023954745.1 Deltaproteobacteria bacterium
ACGGGAGCGCCCCAGACTGCCGATCTCTGCGTCGGGTGCGGCGTCGGTCGGTGCGACGCACGGGAGTGCGTCTCCCTCCTATCCCGCCGGGAAGCGTCGCCAGAGCAGGTCGGGGTCCGACGGGTCCTTGGTGGTCAGCCGGCTCAGACCCTCGTCGAGCGCTGCTTTTCGCAAGCCGAGGGCGCTGGCGTCGAAGCCCCCCGCGACGCGCACCAGCAGCCCGTCCTCTCGGCGCGGTGCCAGCACGATGCGGGTGCCTTCGGGCAGCCCCAAGTGCGCTGGCTCCACGTCCGTCGGCAGCACCGCGACGAAGTCTTCGTGGCCCGAGCCGCCCAACAGGGGAGCCGCAGCTTGCCGCACCGCCAGGTCCAGCGCCGCGCGGGCTGCCCCCTCGTCGGGGAGCGACGCCAGGGCGCCCGCCAGGGTGAGGCGCGCCTCCGCTGGGCCAAGCCTGGCTCGCAGCTGGTCGCGCAGTGCGACCAGAATGGGGGACGGGTCACTCCCGAGTCCCTCCAGGGTCATCCAACCCCTGCGGGCGGGACCTCCGAGCCCCTCGAGCCGCTCCGCCGCTTCGTCGAGGCCCGCTGCCCCCGTGGGAAGCACCAGCACCCCTCGGGTCGGTCGCTCGTTGGCGCCCCGACCCGCGCGTCGCAGAGCGTCCACGGCCTCCCGCAGGTGCACCTCGTACGCCTGAATCTGATTGGCTGCCGGCAAGACCTCGCTGCCCAGCATCCGCAACGCCCCCGCTTCGACCCGCGCTGCGGCTTGGGCCCAGTGGCTCTCGGCCCAGGCGATGCATGCATCGGCCCACGCCGTAAGGGGCTGCATCAGGCGCGGACCGCCGCGACCGAGCAACCGAACAGACAGGCCCGCGGGCTTGTCGATGGCCTCCCGGAGGGCTTCGGCGGCTGCGTCAAGCTGCTCGCGTGCCGTCCCTGGGTTCACCCCAGCCACGCCGCGCTCCGCTGCCTCCCGCAGCTCCGCGAGGCGCTCCGGCACGAGCTGAGCGAGTTCGATCAGCGCAAAGCCACCTCCGTCGGGGTCGGCAGCCAGCTCGTCCGCGATGGCTCGACCCTGGGCGCGAGCGGCAGCCGTCCAACGGCGCGCTGCGTCGTCCGCGGCGCGACGCATGGGCCCCTCCGCGCCGATCTCAGCGACGAGCTCCCGGTCCAGCGCGGGGACCTCGCCCCGCACCCTGTCCGCGGCGGCGTCTGGAGCCTGCGCAGCGAGCTCTTCGGCGCTCTGCACCAGGGCGTCCACACGGCGCTGTACGCCCCCCAGCCAGTCGTCAGCTTCTCGCGGCCCCCCAGCCAAAGCCCGTCGCTCGACGTCCGCGAGGTCCGCAGTCGCGCCTCCCGGGGCAAGCCAATGCTCCACGGCGACCGCCGTGTATCGCTCCGCGAGTCGGTCTCGAAGCTCCGCCGCCGGCGCGAGCACCGGAAGAGACCGCATGCCCGCCAGCCCTCCGGCGGGGAGCTCCGGAAGCCATGGCAGCGCCTGGATCGCGTCGGCCGTCGCCGTGCGCGCCTCGTCGGCTCCCCAGCGCGGACCTGACGGCCACACCAGGAGCGCCGCATCCAAGGGCGAGCCCGTCTGGGGCGAGCTCAAGACCCCGCCGGGCTGGGGGAGTTCCCATGGGCCCCCTTGGGTCGCGGCGTCCAGCTCCTCGAGGGCGAGGGCGGCGCGGGCCGAGGAGCGCGGCTCCTCCTGGTTCGAGGGCGGAGAGAGAGCAGCGAGCAACACCAGCGAGACGCCCTCCAGGCTCTCGGACGCCTGGAGCATGGCCGCGAGGTCCAAGACACCGGCAGCTTCTGCGTCGAACAGCCCTGCAAGCACGATGAGCGTGGCTGGAACGCCAGCGTCGCGGCATCGAGCGCGGAAGGTGGCCAACGCCGGTTCATGAGCCCGCAGCGTCGCCCGGCCTGCCGCCAGGACATCGAGGCGGCCGCCGGCTCGGGTGCCGACGAGGGAGGGAGCCCCTGGCCCGCGGAGGGCGGGGGGCAGCCAGTCGTGGCCGGCTCGACTCGGTGCCCGCCCCAATCGAAGAGAGAAACAGGGCCCAGCGGGCACTCCCGCAGGGAGCCGCTCGATCACCGAGTGGGCGAAGGGGCCGAGACCGAGGACCGCGCAGGCGCGCCGCTGCTCACGCATGGGCGAAGACTAGCGAAGGGGAGGGCATTCGTCTGGACATGCGTTCAGGATTCTTGCGTCGCGGCGGCCCACGCGAGCAGGGCCTCGGGATCCGTCAGCCCGGTCTCGTCCTGAGCGTCGCGACAGGCAGCCAGGAGCCGACCCAGAGAGGGGCCGGGGGCGTACCCGCGAGCCAGAAGGTCGCGGCCAAGGACCGCGTCGATGGGCCCGCGCTCGAGGAGCCCGAGCTTCGTCGCGAGGGCCACAGCCGCCTCGCAGTCCACTCCTTGCGCGGTGCGCACCCTCGCCAGACTGGCCACCGTCGTGCCGCCGGCCTCCAGACGCCGGGCGAGGCGTCGAAGCGCGGGGGCATCGGGGATGAGGGCTGGGGCGTCGCTCAGGGTATGGCATGCCTTCTGGACCACCACCGGCGGACGCACCCGCTCCAGCAGCTTGATGCGCTGCTTCCGACTCGCTCCCGCCACGAGCAGCGCCCAACCCTCCGGCAACGCCGCCGGCAGCGGAGGGCGAGAGCCGACCCAGCGATCGAGGGCCATGGCTCGGAGCTGCCAGGTTGCGTCGTTGGCGTCGAGACCCGGCAACGCCCGCACGCCACCCCCGCTTCTGAGCAGCTCGAGGCCTCGGGAGGGCTCGACTCCGCGGAGCAGCAGCTTGCGCAGCTCGGTCTCAAGGCGCTCCGCGGGCAGCTCGCTGAGATCCTGCTCTCGCATGAGCGCCGGCAAGTCCGGCGCCGGCTCGAGGGCAAAGCGGGCTGTCATCTGCACCGCGCGGAGGGCGCGCAAGGGGTCCTCGCCGAACGTCTCGCGGTCCGTGGCGGCGAGCACTCCGGCCTTCAGATCCGCGACACCCCCCGTCGGGTCGATCACGTGGCCCGTCAGGGGGTCCATGGAGATGCTGTTGATGGTGAAGTCCCGTCGGCGGGCGGCGTCCGCGAAGCTCATCGAGGGATCCGCGGCCACCAGGAACCCCCGGTGGCCTGCCCCGGACTTGGTGTCGCGGCGCGGCAGACTGAAGTCCACGTCGATCCCTCGCACCCGGAGGACCGCGAAGCTCGCGCCCACTTCGTCGACGGAACCGAGGGACGAAAGCAACTCCTTCAGAGCGCCGAGTTCGATCCCGAACACCTCCACGTCGAGGTCTTTGCTGGGCTGTCCCCGGCCGAGTCGGGTCAGGAGCGCGTCGCGCACCCACCCTCCCACCAGCAATGCCCGCCCTCCTCCGTCCCTCACCGCCAGGGCCAGGGACACGACGGCGGCGTGCTCGGGGGATCGTGTGGGATCCAAGGGGGGGAGTGCGTCGGTCACGGGCAGACCATAGGATCCGCTCGCGAGCCGCGGACTGCTCCCAAGAGAATCGACGCGGGGCAGAACCCTGGCGGTCCGCCGAGCGTTCCCATCCCTGTG
Organism: Deltaproteobacteria bacterium; assembly: GCA_023954745.1. Lineage (GTDB taxonomy): Bacteria > Myxococcota_A > UBA796 > UBA9615 > UBA9615 > JAGSHC01. The sequence continues at coordinate 3,555 of JAGSHC010000359.1, forward strand.
GCGGGACCAAAGGAGTTGATGGATGCGTGTTGAGCTGTTCGCCCTGACTGGCTGCCTCTTGCTTCTCAGCGGCTGCCCCGTCGCCGACATCGCGGACCCGTCGACGCTCCCTTGCGGCGCCGACGAGGCCGTCGTCGAGATCGCCACCACCGATGGGGTTACGCTCACCGCGGACTACCGACCCGCTGCCTCCGAGGAGCGTGGTGCGGTGGTCCTGTTCCACATGATCCCCCCAGGGAATGACCGCTCCGGCTTCCCCGTCGAGGTGCGCGACGCCATCGCGGCGCGCGACCTGACGGTCCTCAACGTCGACCGGCGCGGGGCCGGCGGGAGCGATGGCATCGCGGAGGAGGCCTACGAGGGAGACGGTGGGCGCCTCGACATGGAGGCGGCGGTTCGCTTCCTGGCGAGCGCACAGCTCCCGTGTCGGGTCGACACGCGCAGCATCGCTCTTCTCGGAGCCAGCAACGGAACGACCTCAGTCCTCGACTACACCGTGGGCCGCGACGCCACCCTGCCGCAGCCAGCGACCCTCATCTGGATGAGCCCCGGCGGCTACACCGAGAGCCAGAACCGCATCCCAGACCACCGCGGGCTGCTCGACGTCATCCCGGTGCTCTGGATGTACCCCGACAGCGAGGACTACGCCCTGTCCTACATCGACGACGCGGCGCCCTCGTGGCGGTTCGTGGAGCTCGGATCCGCCCACGGCACTCGGATGTTCGACGGTGGCGAGCTTCAGACGCAGGCTACGACTGAGATCACCGAGTACCTGGCCCGCTGGATCGCCCCGTAGCGGTGGGGTGGGCGGCCGATCTCTGCGTCGGCTGCGTCGTCGCTCGGTGCGACGTGCTCTGAGCACGCCTCCCTCGGCTCCTTCTTGCCTCCTTGACCTCGGCCGCCCACCCCACCGCTCCGTGCCGGCGGCCGATCGCTGCGTCGGCTGCGTCGTCGGACGCCCTGCGGGGGTCTACAGCGTGAACTTGAAGCCGTCGACGAGGGCGCCGGGCAGCAGGGCGGAGCCGGTGCTGCGCTTGCCGTACGTGGACGCCGACAACAGCAGCTCGCGCTGCTTGGTCAGGCCCACCAGGCCGTCGCCGAAGATGCGGTAGAACGAGTCGTCGAAGCGCATCACGTTCAGCGGCGCCACGACCTCGCCGTCCTCGACCCACAGGGTCGCGAACCGCGTCATGCCCGTCATGCGGCACGCCGGCAGGTCGCTGTAGTTCAGGTACCACAGGTTGTTCACCCAGATCCCGGTGCCCAGCGTCTCCAGCATCGTGTCCTGGTCCAGCTCGCCGGCCTCCATCTCCAGGCTCTCGGGCGCCTCGTGGCTCCCCGCACCGTTGGTGGTGACGCCGTACTCCTTGGCGCTGCGCGGGGAGATGAGCGCGTCGGCGTACTTGCCTTCGCGAACCATCGTCACCCGCTTCGGCTTCTTGAAACCGCCGCCGCCGAAGTCGGGCCCAAGGCCCGCGCCGGGGTGCTCGCTGATCGTGACCCGCGGGTCCACCGTCACCTTGCCGTCCACGGCGCGCTGCAGCGGTGAGCGCTTGCTTCGCTGGGCCTTCATCCCGAACCCACCCCAGCTGAGCAGGCCCGTGATCTCCTCCACCGCCGACGGCGCGAGGTACACGCGGTAGGCGCCAGGATCGATGGTGCGCGCCGGGCGCCGAAGCACCTCGAGCTCCGCGCGGGCCTTGTCCATGCGGCGCGTCAGCTCCGTGCCGTCCCAGCTCGTCCCGGCGTACCCGTTCTTCGTGGCCTTGTCGGCCTCGTGGTACAGGCTCCAGTCCAGGTGGAAGCTGTGGGTGCTGAAC
>JAGSHC010000309.1 GCA_023954745.1 Deltaproteobacteria bacterium
CGACGGAGATCTTGTCGGCGGCCGGGGCTCGGGTCGACCGCCTGCCCGACGAGCAGCTCGTCGAAGACCTGCGGCACGGCGCCAACGCGGGCTGGAGTCGAGAGCTGGCGCTGTCCGTGCATCGCGAGCTGGTGGCGACGACGCGCGCCTTCTTCGGAACGACCACCATCAAGGACCGCGGGCAGCGCAGCGGCCCCTTCTGGGTGCTGCTCGACAGCGAGATCCCGTCCATCCTCGTGGAGCTCGGCTACCTCACCGAGGCGAAGGAGGAGCAGCGCATTCGCTCGCACGCCTTCCAAGAGCAGGCGGCCGAAGCCATCGCCAGCGGTGTCGCCGCTTGGGTCGAGCGGGCCGAGGAGGCCGAGAAGGGCCGCCCGGAGTAGTCGCTACTGCGGCAGAAGCACTCCGCGCACCAGGCTTACTCGCGACTCGGAGCGCGCCCAGGTCTGCAGGGTGTGCACGACGCCATCGGGGATGCCAGGCGCGCGCCGGGCGAGGAGCTCCAACGCCTCCTCCACGTCGTGAGTGCTTAGCCAGCGGCGCAAGGCCTCCCGTTGAAGCCGATAGCGATCGACGACGTCCCGGCTCAGGCAAGTCCCCAGGCGCTCCAACTGGAAGCGCTCCCAGGGGGTCACCGCGTCGGGCGGCACCATCAGCTCCAGATCAGAGGTCACCCAGACCGGGGGAGGGGCCGCCGATGTCACCCCAGCCCACTGACGCCCGTCGGGGGTTCCCGCGAAGACCCCGGGCGCTCTCCGAATCAGGCCCAAGGATGTCGCTCGCTTCAGCGCAGCCCGCAGGGTGCGCTCTTCGTGCCGTTCCCAGCCCTCGTCGTCGAAGGGCCGCATGAGCTCCCCGGGCAGTACTGGATAGATGGGCCCCTGGGGGCTGTCCCACTGAGGGAAGAGCACGTCCCGGTGCTGCTCTCGGAGCAGATCGAGGAACACGATCTCGTCCACCGCGCCGTCCCCCGCGTCCTTCAAAGCCGCCCGGAGAGCCGGCAAGACGACGTGGAGGTCGCGGTCCATGAGCCGGTGCACGATGCGGTCCGTGGCCTGTTCGGTGGTGCCCTCGAGGCTGTGCTCCAGCCCGTGATCAATGAACAGCTCTCGCTTGATGGGGTCAGTCGATACGGCGTGCAGTGCCCGGAGCGCGTTCAGAGCCCGCCCCCAACGGTCGTGGCCCTCGAGGTCGCCCGCGCTGCGCAAGCTGGAGTCCCCCAGCTGATCTCCCAGCTTGCGGGCATCGGACTTGGTGACCGTGCTCTTCGCCGTGAGGCGGGGACCGATCCGCTGAATCGCGGCCGCGAGGGATGCGATGTCGTGCAGCAGCGCGGTGATGCTTGGTCCGGGCTCCTCGAGGTCCTCCGTCTCGTCCATGGCCGCCTCGCAGAAGTCGTACGGCGGGTCGGCAGGCAGGGGCAGGTCCGGGTCGAGCCGGTAGCGGGTGCCCGGAAAGCCCGGCTGGTCGGGGAGACGGCTCAGCATCCCCAGGGCATGCAGCGCGGTCACCGCCTCGGCGTCTCGGCGGGGGTCCCAGGCGTGCAGGTCGAGCACGATGTCCTCGAGGGCGTGGCGCTGAGCGCTGTGGAGGACCGCGCGCACCTCGGCGCGTAGGGCGTCGATGGCGTGGGTCAGATCCTCCCGGTGGGCCGCGATCTCCGCTGCATCCCGTCGCGCAAAGCGAGCCAGGGGACTGATCCCAGCGCCAGCGAGGGCCTGCAGCAGGCCACCCTCGTCCACCACGACCCGCTGGGTTGGGCTGGGGGCCTCGCCGAGGAAGGAGCCGATGTGGGCCTGGGCGTCGAGCTCGTCCCAGAGCGCAGCGGTGGCGACCTCGAGCACTGTGACGGCGCGCAGTCGGCTCACGAGATGAGCTCGACGCGATAGGGGTAGCCCTGCTCCGCGAGGAACAGCTGGCGCCACTCGGCAACCTCTTGTTCGCGGCTCTCGGACGTGACCAGGGTGTAGAAGAGCGCCTGGTTGGACCCGTCCTTGGGCCGAAGGACCCGGCCGAGGCGTTGCGCCTCCTCTTGGCGTGACCCCCAGGTCCCCGCGATCTGGATGGCGACGGAGGCTCCGGGGAGGTCGATGGCGAAGTTGCCGACCTTCGACAGCGCCAGCACGGAGATCGAGCCGTCGCGGAAGCGGCCGAAGATGTCGTCCCGCTCGGCATGCTTCGTCGTGCCGGTCACCACCTCGATGCCGAGACGTCGCGCGATCCAGCGAAGCTGCTCCACGTACGTGCCCAGGATGAGGATGGGCTCCCCCTCGTGGCGCTCGAGGAGGGTGTCGATCACTGGCACCTTGCGGGGGTTCTTCGCCGCGATGGCGAACTTCTGTCGACCGCCAGCCTGCACGTACTTGATGCGGTCCGCGTCCGACAGCGGCACCCGGACCTCCACGCACCGGGCGGTGGCGATCCACCCCTGACGCTCGAGTTCCTTCCAAGGCAGGTCGTATCGCTTGGGTCCTACCAGGGCGAAGACGTCGCCCTCCCGGCCATCCTCGCGCACCAGCGTGGCGGTGAGACCGAGGCGCCGCCTGGCCTGCAGGTACGCGGCCTCGCGGAAGATGGGGGCGGGCAGCAGGTGCACCTCGTCGTAGACGATGAGGCCCCAGTTGGCTTCGTAGAAGAGACGGAAGTGGGCGGGGGCGGCTCCCTTGTTCTCCCGCCAGGTGAGTAGCTGGTAGGTGGTCAGCGTGACCGGACGCAGCTCCTTGACCCGCGAGCTGTACTCGCCGACGTCGTCCTCCGTCAGGGTGGTGCGCGCGAGGATCTCCCGCTTCCACTGCTGCAGGGCCGTGTGTCCAGTGCACAGGATGAGGGTGCGCATGCCCAGGCGGACCATGGCCGCGATGCCCACCAGCGTCTTGCCTGCGCCGCAGGGGAGCACGACGACCCCTGACCCGCCCGTGGGGCCACTGGTGAACGAGTCCACCGCTTGCACCTGGTAGTCCCGCAGGGACCAGGCGGCGCCCTCGGCATCGGCCGTCTGGAGGGCCATGGACAGGGCATCCCCGTCCTCGTACCCCACGAGGTCCTGCACGGGATGGCCGGCCGCCACCAGGATCTGCTTGAGCTCCCCCCGTCGGCGGGGATGCACCTGCACCGCGGTGGGGCCGAGGACGGCACCGAAGAGTCCGTCGGCGTCCTTCAGGGTGGTGACTTCGGTGAGGTCCGTGGCGAGGTCCGCCTCCAGGCGAAGCCACGCGCCATCTTGGACCAGACGCAGCGCTCCGTACCGGCCCATGTGGTGCCGCACCGTGGTCCGCACGACCTCGGGCACCGGATACTTCGCGAACGAGGTCAGCGTGCCGCACACCTCGTCGGCGTCGTGGCCGGCGGCGGCGGCGTTCCAGAGTGAAAGCGGCGTCAGCCGCCAGGTGTGCACGTACTCCGGGCTCTTGATGAGCTCCGCAAAGGCGAGCAACGCGTCGCGCGCTTCGGTGGCGCGGGGAGCCTGCACCTCGAGCAGGAGCGTGTGGTCGCTCTGCACGATGAGCGGGTTGTCGGGCACGTAGGACACGGCGGGAGTGTGGTGCCCGCTGGGACCCGGCGCAAACCGCGGCCGGCCGGCGCTGCCTCTACGGAACGACGAAGTTCAGCGTGTAGCTGACGGCATCGCCGTGGTTGTCGACCCCGTCGCACGACTCGGCGTTGCCGGGGAACGAGATGTTCCGGCGTTGTATCCCGGGGGGCGGCGCACCCCCGACCCGGGGGCCGAGAGTGCGCCGAAGCACTGGCTAGAGGCCCGGGGAGCCCAGGTAGAAGGGGCTCAGGTCGTAGTCACCGAGCAGCTGCTGGCCCAGCGGGTGGTTCGTCAGCGCCGGGTCACGGGTGACCGCCCACGAGGCCCGCAGGTTGGGGCCTCCGTCAGGAGCCGCCTCGGAGTCCGGGTCGAGGGTGAAGTCGGTCCCGTCGAAGGTTCCTGCGGTCACGTCGATGTACGCGATGTGGGACAGCTCCAGAGGCGGGTCGTTCTTGTCGTCAGGCTCGGCCAGGCCGTCGATGGTCATCTGGACCGGGCGACCGCCGGGAGTCAGCTCCAGCGCCACCGCGGTGGCGTTGTCGATGAGGGGCAGGGTGAGGGCGACGCCACCGTACTGCTCCTCGAGCATCAGGGCGGCGAAGTCGTCGAAGCCCTTCTCCTCCAGCACGGTCGCAGTGCAGGGCGACTCGTTGCCGGGAGCTTCGTTGACCCACTCGAGCGAGTCCGGGTCGATCGCGAGGAGCGCTCCGCAGTTGGTGCACTCGGGGTCCGCGAGACCGGTGTCGTACGTGACGGTGCCGCTCCACTTCACGACCGACGTGCAGCCGAGGATCTCATCACCGAGGTCGTCCCAGTAGCTCACGACCCACTCGCCCACGGCGTAGCCCATGGGAATCCCGCCGCGGGCCTCGGCCGAGTCGTCGTCGTCGCCGGCCGAGTCGTCGTCGTCACCGGCGGAGTCGTCGTCGTCGCCGGCCGAGTCGTCGTCGTCGCCGGCCGAGTCGTCGTCGTCACCGGCGGAGTCGTCGTCGTCGCCGGGGGCGTCCTCACTCACCGTGAAGCTGCCGTCGAAGGTGGAGAAGTCCCACCGCTCGTCGGGCGTGTCGTCGTCGTCGTCGGCCGTGGCGTCATCGTCATCATCGACAGCGACGCTCGAGTCGTCGTCATCGCCCGTCGCCGGGCAGCCACTGATCAAGAAAGCCGCGCCAAACAGCGCGACCGCGAGAGAATGCGTCCTCATCCAAGTCTCCTCCGGGACTCCTGTCCCGCCTTTCCCACCCACGGGGGCGAGGGTACACAGGGCCCCGGGCGTTTGTCTTGAGCCCCGGAGAGTGATGGGATACCCCGGTGGAGACCCCCTCGAAGCGCTGGAGCACGAAGGCGCTCGCCGTGGTGTTCGGCCTCTGCGTCGCCCTCCTGGGAGGTGAGGCGGGGGTCAGGCTCTGGGGTGGGGAGGGCGAACTGTTCGTCCCCATGGTGGGGCGCACGGTCGCTGACCTGCCGGTTCACATGGCGTCCCCAGACCCCGAGCTCCTCTATCAACTTCGGCCCGACGTCGACGTCTCCCTCACCGCCGAGGACGCGGCCCTCTGGGAGGAGGAGGCACGCCACGCCGACGATCCCCGAAGGATGATCACCAACCGCTTCGGATTTCGGGGCGGGCCCTGGGAGGTGGAGAAGGAGGTGGGGACGGTGCGGGTCCTCTGCCTGGGTGGGTCCAACACCTACGGCGCGGCCGTCTCACAAGGACGGGACTGGCCCGCGCAGCTCGAGGCGGTCCTCCACGAGCGAGGCGCCACCCACGTGCAGGTCTGGAATCTGGGGACGGACGGCTACCAGACGCGACAGAAGATCCACCTCGCCGAGAAGGCCATCGAGGAGTGGACGCCGGACCTCCTGGTCTGGCAACTCGCGAACACCGGGCCCCGGGTGGTCCTCCAGCCCATGGCCGCTTCGGTGGATGCGTGGCTCGACCCGAGCGGGTTGCCGCCCGATGGCGGCATCTACGCCGAGAACCTCGCGACGTTCCCGAAGCCGGGCAGCGCATGGATGCTTTTGGTGCTCCGTTCGGCGTTGATCCGCACGACCCTGGTCGCCTGGAACCGGATCCGACGGTCGCGCGGGGGCGGCGGTCCACCCGCTGTCCTGGTGGAGCGAGCCGAGGCTCGCAGCGGCGGGCTCTTCGCCAACCTCGTGGCAGACGGCACCGCCCAGCACGTGCTCTTCGTGCCGCCGCCCAGCGGCAGGCCGCCGTGGTTCGATGGTCTCGATGTGCCCATGGTGGACCTGCGGGACGCGGACAAACCCGACCTCCCGGATGTAGACCTCCTGCACCCGGGGGCGACCGTCTACCGCTGGTATGCGGAGGAGCTTGGCGACGCCTTGCTGGACGGCGGGTGCTTGGAGCCCGGGGCGGAGGCCTGTGCACCCGGCTGAGGGCGTCGCCAGACCGCGAGCATCAGCAGCGCCAACAGGGCGAGGACCTGGGAGGCCACGCCTGCCTTCAGCCAGGGAGTCGTCCAGCGGCACGAGGCTCGTTCCTGAGTGAGGCGTACGTGCAGCCAGCTCGCTGGCGAGTGGGTCACGACCTCCCCGCCGCGGCAAGACCAGCCATCCAGGGCCCGCTGCGGGGCCAGCAGGACGTCGCCGGGCCGACCGTCGAGGGTGACCGTGTTGCCTTTCACCACCACGCGAGGAGACGAGGGCACGGGAAGGGGCAGGTCGGGATAACCGAGGGCGGTGGCCTGGCCCGCCCGAAGGAGTCCATCGCGCGCGGCGTCGGACATCAGCGCGGCGTCCGACGTGTGCCCGCGAACCTGCTGAGAGCCAACAGCCGCGATCGGCCGTCCCTGGGGCGCCCGGTCCTCCACCGCCGTGGCGGGGAGCAGGAGCAGCGCGACGAGACCTGCCCCCACCGACGTGACGAGGGCGGAGCGGGATGGGGTGACCACCCAGTCCAGGAGGCCGTGGGCTACGGCCCCGAGCAGCACGGGCCCGAAGACGAGCAGCGCCCACTGAGCGCGCAGCGGATAGTTGATGCCGCTCATCCCCGGCACCACGGAGAACAGTGGCCAGGCGGTCAGCGGCCGGCCCACGGACCACGCCGCCAGCAGCAGCACGGCGCAGCTGAGGGCGACTCCCCGCAGCTTCTCGTCGATGAGGGACACCAGCACGGCGAGCACCAGGAGCCAGCCAAGAGCAGGGTGAGCGACCCGAAGTCCTCCCTCCATCGCGCCCGAGAAGGTGGCGAGCTCGCTCCACGGAACCGCGTCGAAGCCCCGCAGCGAGAGTCCTCCCACGCG
>JAGSHC010000059.1 GCA_023954745.1 Deltaproteobacteria bacterium
GTGCAGCTCATCGCGCACCGCAGCGTGGGCGCCCGATGGCAGGCGGCCGCGCAGCCTTCGATCCCCGTGGCGGCCCAGGAGCTCGTCGCGTCAATCCCGCCCGCGTGAGCGGTTCCATGCGGAATGTCCCGAGCGCCGGCTCCCTACGGGGCATCCCGTCGGGTTCGATGCGCAATGTGCCGAGCTCTGGCTCCATTCGAAACGTGCCCAGTGCGGGCGCGATGCCCGCGGCGGGACAGCCCCAGACCAACACGGGTGGGCAGGGCACCTTCACGAAGACCATGGCGATCAACGCCCTCGGTCGCGAGTCCGAGGCGTGGGAGGTGGGCATTGAGCAGTCGGGCCATCAGGTCACGCTGCAGGCGCCTGACTTGTCCGGCTACGTGGTCTCCCGCATCGGTACGCCGAAGGCAGCATCTCGTCGTACGGTCCGCATCCCGGTGCGCGCGACGCACATGGACACCCTGGTTCCCCAGGACTTCATCATCGACGTGGAGTTCAGAGGTGGAGCGGGCGGATCTCCCGCCGTCAGTGCGCGTCGGACACCAGTGAAGCAGGGACGCTCGATTCCCATGAGCTGGTTTGTCGCGGTCGTGGGCTTCCTCATCGTCGCGGTGCTGGTCCTGTGGGTCGGGTTCTATCTGAACGGCTGAGTGGTGGCCTCTTCGGAGGAACCGCGCTTCTGGCTCTCCTCGTTGGTGGCTGTCTGTCTTCGGTCCCCACCGATGACGACGACTCCGCGCACGACGACGATGGGTCCAACGACGATGACCTGGCGAACGACGATGACTCGTCCGACGACGACGATGCGACGGACGATGACGATACGCCGGTCGATCAGGCCGCCAACGGCGCCGTCATCCTCATGCGTTTCTCCGGGGTCGACGTAGGCGCGACCTCGGCCGCAGCATTTGCCAGCGAGCCCATCGAGCCCTCTGCGGAGGAAGCGGCATGGGAGGAGACCACTCCGCTGGTGCTCCCGACGCTCGCCCCACCCGATGGCTTCAGGCAGCTCGAGCCCAACAGCTACACGGGCCCATACTCCCTCGATGCGGACGGGCTCTTCGCCGTGCTCGACGGTCAGTCCATCGCCCTCCCAGCCGAGGCTCCCGGCCTCTACGGAGTCGAGGAGTTGGGGGCATCACAAGTTCCGGTTGGGCAGTCATTCACGGCGCAGATCACTGGCGATGGGCCCCTCGCCGGCTTCCATGAAGGTCCCGAGGTTCCTCGTCTTCCGGAGTTGAGCGGCCCGCGTCTGCTCGGCCACACCCTGTTCTTGATGCCAGGGGTCGGAGTCGAGCTGCAGACGGAGCCGAGTCCAGGGGCGGAGATCGACGTCTTCTCACTTGGCGGCCTCGACGGGCCAGCCCGGGCCTGGGCCAATGAGGATGGGCTCCTGGAGATCCCCGCCGGCGAGGTTCCGCCCCTCGGCAACGAGTCGTTCTTCTTCTACCAACGCACGAACCGGAGCCGTGCCGAACTCGATGGGGGCTCCCTGCTTCTCGTCGCTGGGCATTGGGTCATCGGTCGTGCGGTCCCCATGGGCACGGGCGACGTCTTCCTTCGGCCCATCGACCCCGAACCCGGCGACCTCGCCCCCGGTCAACTTCTCCGGTTCGAACCCGCGCCTGCGCTGCAGAACCCTGGTCCGTCCTTCGTGGTCGCCATCGATGGCGTCGAGCACACCGCAACGTCGGACGCGGGCGAGGTGCAAGTCGTCATCGACGACCCCTCCGCGCTCGGCTGGGGGTGGGTGGATGTGGAGATGGACGTGCCAGGCGGTCAGGGGAGGGGCGCGATCCGGCTGGGTCCGCCGGTTCCCTCCTGTGACCTCCAGGAGTTTGGGAGCAACGACGCCCTCGGGGGCGCCAATGCGTTCGCGGCAGGGCAGGTCCTGTGTGGGAGCTTCGAGAGTCCCGGCGACTCGGACTGGTCGCGATTCGAAGCGACGGCGGGCGCGACGTACGAGCTTCAGGTGTTCAGTCGACGCATCGGCTCGCTGGGGAGCCCTGGCCTCACGGTGTGGAATGCAGACGGACTCGAACTCGCGGTGGCGACGGAGGCGGCCGCCGGTGATGTGCGCCTTCAGTGGACTGCATCCTCCACGGGCCCCATTTTCCTCAGAGCGGACGAGGTCGCCGGAGAAGGCGGTCCTGGCTTCGATTGGCGGCTTCAGGTGAGGCCAGACCCAACGCGATGATCCCCTCCCTGCTTGACAGGGGCCCCATACGACGACACATTGGCGCCGGCTCGGCGCCCAGGCGGTGGGGGACTGCAGATGTCGGGCCCGGAGCAGCTGATGACGGCATTCGAGCCGTTCCCGAGCGACGCGCAGCAGCGCGTGCAGTCCGCGATGGACGACATCGCGGCAGGAAAGATGGTCATCCTGGTCGACGACGAGTCTCGTGAAAACGAGGGCGATCTCGTCATGGCCGCGGATCGGGCTACGCCCGAAGCCATCAACTTCATGGCAACTCATGGCCGCGGCCTGATCTGTCTAACCTTGACCCCGGACCGCATTGAGCGGCTGGATCTGCCCATGATGGTGCGGAAGAACGACTCGCCCTATGGCACTGCGTTCACCGTCTCCATCGAGGCGTCCACCGGCGTGACGACGGGCATCTCGGCCGCCGATCGGGCCCGGACGATCGAAGTGGCGGTGGATCCGGATGCGAAGGCCGCCGATCTCGTGTCGCCCGGGCATGTCTTCCCTCTCCGTGCGAGGGAAGGCGGCGTGCTCGTGCGGGCAGGCCAGACCGAGGGGTCCGTCGATCTGTCTCGGCTCTCGGGCTGCGGTCCGGCCGGAGTGATCTGCGAGATCATGAACGCCGACGGCACCATGGCGCGGCTCCCGCAGCTCGAGGCGTTCGCCCGCGAGCACACCCTGCGGATCCTCACGGTCGCGGACCTGATCGCCTGGAGGCTCCGCACCGAGAGCCAGATCGAGTCGGTCGCAACGACGAAGCTGACGACCGATGCCATGGGCGAGGTGACGGCTCACGTCTTCCGCAACCGGGTGAACGACCTGCAGTACCTCGCGCTGGTGAAGGGGACCTTCGACGAAGAGACTCCGACCCTGGTCCGCGTGCACAGCTCGGACATCTGGGGAGACGCCCTGCAGGCGTTCCGTCGGGACTCTGGCCCCTTGCTGCATCAGTCGATGCGGATCATCGGGGCCGCGGGCGCGGGGGTGCTGATGTACATCCTGCGTCCCTTCGACGCCGATTCGGTCCTTCGTGGTCTCGTGGCACACGCGGATCCCGAGGGCATCGAGGGTGACATCCCTCCTGCTCCTCGCCAGGCGGATCCCTATCCGACCGGGCTTCGAGACTACGGTCTTGGAGCACAGGTGCTTCGCACCCTCGGCGTCCGACGGATCCGGCTGCTCACCAACAGCGCGCGGAGGCTCGTGGGTGTGGAAGGCTACGGACTGGAAGTGGTCGAGCGGGTATCGGTGCCCGTCGACGCGGTCGCCGAGCTGGCGATCCTGCCGGGAGGACGAGGCTGATGGGAACGACCTACAAAGGAGGCCGATCGGCCGCAGGAATGCGGTTCGCGATCGCTGCGGGCGCGTTCAACGAGTTCATCGTCGAGAAGCTCGTCTCGGGGGCGATCGAGCTGATCGTCGCTTCGGGTGGGGACCGCGACGCGATCGACGTTGCCTGGTGTCCCGGCGCAGTGGAGATCCCGCTGGTGGCGAAGCGCCTCGCTGAGAGTGGTCGCTACGACGCGATCCTCGGCATCGGCGCCGTGATCCGAGGCGGAACCCCTCACTTCGACTTCGTCGCGGCGCAGGCCAGCAACGGTCTCGCGAAGGTGCAACTCGACTCCGACCTTCCCGTCTCGTTCGGGGTGCTCACCGTCGACACGATCGAGCAGGCCATCGAGCGCGCGGGCACCAAGATGGGCAACAAGGGCGCCGAGGCGGCCATCGCTGCCATCGAGATGGTCGACCTTCTGCGCAAGCTGCCTGGAGCCGAGTGAATGGGAGGGCGCCGGCAAGCTCGGGAGCAAGCGCTCCAGTTGCTCTATCAGGTGGACCTGGGCCAACGATCGGTCGATGACGCGTTCCGGCTGTTCTGGGACGACGAGGAGGAGCCCACCGAGCCCGACGTGGTCGAGTTCGCGCGGATCCTTGCTCGTGGAGTGCGGGCCCAGACCGAGCGGATCGATGAACTCATCTCCGACGCGTCCATCAACTGGAAGATCCGGCGGATGTCCCTCGTGGACCGAAACATCCTCCGCATCGCCGTGTTCGAGTTCATCGGCAGGGACGACATCCCCGCCATGGTCTCCATCAACGAGGCGATCGAGCTCGGGAAGCGCTTTGGCACCACCGACAGCGGTGGATTCATCAATGGAATCCTCGACCGGATTGCCCGGAACCTCGGGCTGACGGCCGGAGGCAAGGGGCGGCGGTGAAGGTCCAGGTCACATTCGAGACCGGGCATCCCGCCCGCATCGAAGGAATCGACGGGGCCGTCGCGGTCGTGTGGGAAGACCAGCGTCCATTGCGTGGATTGGCGGCGCGCGCCGACTGGCGTCTCAACGGATTTCTCAGTCGTCTCGTCCAGGGAGACCGCTTCTCGGGGAAGGCTGGGGAGTGGTTGCTGGTGCACACGCAGGGCAAGCTGCCCTTCACGCACCTCTTCCTCGTGGGCCTCGGTCGTGGGGACGACCACGGCAAGGAGCGAGCCCGTGCGGCCCTCGAGGGGATCGCCGGGAAGCTCGCTCTGGCTGGGCTTCATGCCTTCGCCATCGATCTCGACGAGGTGGTTGGGGGCGAGGTCGACGCCGAGACCGCGCTCGTCACGTTCCTCGACGCCTTGTCTGACAGCTACCCCGAAGACGAGTTCGCGGATCCCCCGTACCTCCCGGCCCTACAGGCCCGAGGACGCAATGACGAGCGGGTTGCTTCGCATCGACGCCGCCGGCAGGAGCTGCTGGAGGCGCGTCGGCGTTGGGAAGAGGAGCGACGAGCCGAGGAGGCAGCGCGAGTACGTGCCGCCGCCGAGGAGAGTGACGAAGCCGACACCTCTGAGGGGGTGCAGGCGGTCGGGCCCGACCGGCCGGTGGCGGGCCACGTCCCCGAGGAGGCGGCGCCCCCGCCCGACCCCGCCGAGCTGGGCGATCCGGAATTGGAGCCCTATCCCGAGCGCACCGTGCGTGTCGTGATGGTCGGCGAAGCAGACCGGGTGCGTGCACTGCGGGAAGGCCTGCGGACCATGTCTCAGGCTGACGACGCTCCGATCGACGTCGACTGGCAGAAGTAGCCGCCGACCCGCCTCGGTGGCTCGCGTTGGTGTCGGCGTCCAAAAACGTTGCCGGGCGCGCTTTTAGGCCCTGTCTTGCAACCGACTTCGCAGCGGCTACCATGCCGCCTTCCTTCGGGCTGAGGGGGGCCAGGAGCCCGAAGAACACAAGCCTCAATTGAGAGATCGAGGGTCCGCGCGATGTCTGCGCCGGCCCCAGGAGAGCACATGCCGCGCAACTTCTTCTTCACTTCCGAGTCCGTGACCGAGGGTCACCCGGACAAGATGTGCGATGTCGTCAGTGACACCATCCTCGACGCCTGCCTCGCCCAGGACCCGAACTCCCGCGTTGCGTGCGAGACCGCGGTCAAGACGGGCTTCGTGCTCGTGGCCGGCGAGATCACGACGAAGGCGGTCCTCGACGTGCCGGCCCTGGTCCGTGGTGCCGTCAACGACATCGGCTACACCCACTCGGACATGGGCTTCGACGGAAGCACCTGCGCCATTCTCAACGCCATCGAGGAGCAGTCGCCCGACATCTCCCAGGGTGTGACGGCTGGTGAGGGCCTGCACCAGGAGCAAGGCGCTGGCGACCAGGGAATGATGTTTGGCTACGCCATCAACGAGACGCCGGAGCTGATGCCCGCCTCGATCTGGTGGGCACATCGCCTCACGGAGTCTCTGACCAACGCCCGACGCGATGGTCGTCTCCCCCACCTGCGCCCCGACGGCAAGTCGCAGGTCACGATCGAGTACGTCGACAATCGCCCGAAGCGCATCGACGCGGTGGTGGTGTCGTCTCAGCACGCTGAGGACGTCACCCACGCCGAGCTCGTGGCCCAGGTGAAGGAGGAGGTCATCCTCAAGACCCTTCCCGCCGAGCTGCTCGACAGCAACACGAAGTTCTACATCAACCCCACAGGGCGCTTCGTCGTCGGTGGTCCCATGGGTGACGCCGGCCTCACGGGTCGCAAGATCATCGTGGACACCTACGGTGGCCACGGTGCCCACGGTGGTGGCGCCTTCTCGGGCAAGGACCCCAGCAAGGTGGACCGCTCCGCTGCCTACGTGACCCGCTACATCGCCAAGAACATCGTGGCCGCCGGCATCGCCGAGCGCGCTCTGGTTCAGGTGGCGTACGCCATTGGCGTCGCGGAGCCGATGAACGTGTTCGTCGACACCTACGGCACCAGCAAGGTGGACGACGAGAAGATCGCCGACGCCGTGCGCGAGATCTTCCCGCTGAAGCCCGCCGCGCTCATCGAGCACCTCAAGTTGCTTCGCCCGGTGTACCGACCCACGGCGGCGTACGGCCACTTCGGCCGCACCGGCGAGGGTTTCACCTGGGAGCTGACCGACAAGGCCGACGCGCTGAAGTCCGTCCTCCTCTAGGGCCAGGCGCCCAAGGCGATTCTTCGAGACTGCGGCCGTCCCTTCGGGGGCGGCCGTTGTCGTTCCGGAGCCTTGAAAAGGGACCTCTGGAAGGGCGCGAAAGGGCGCTCGGCCTCGTTGACGCTCACCACCGTGCGCCTTAGACTCCGCGCGCTCGCGCGACCCCCGGAACGGCCCGGTTCGGGGTCGGCATTTCTGAATCAGCCGCGGCCACCCCTCTCCTCCAGTATTCGAGTGCAGCGAGTTCGGCGATGCCATCGCGAACCCCATGCCCCAACGGCTGAGAACACCAGGAGTTCTACCAATGACCGTTTCCTACAAGCGCAACAAGATCGCTCTCATCGGCGCCGGCATGATCGGCGGCACGATGGCCCTGCTCGCCGCCCAGCGAGAGCTCGGCGACGTGGTCCTCCTCGACATCCCGCGGGCCGAGGGCACCGCCAAGGGCAAGGCCCTCGACATCCAGGAGTCGCGTCCCATTGACGGCTTCGACGTCGAGATCACGGGCACTTCCAACTACGCCGATGTGGCGGGTGCAGATGTCGTCATCGTGACGGCGGGTGTTCCTCGCAAGCCGGGCATGAGCCGCGACGACCTCGTGGGCATCAACCTGAACATCATCAAGGATGTCGCGGGCAACCTGAAGGAGCATTGCCCCAACGCCTTCGTCATCGTGATCACCAATCCGCTCGACGCGATGGTCTACACGATGCAGAAGGTGACTGGCTTCCCCACCAACATGGTGTGCGGAATGGCCGGCGTACTCGACTCGGCGCGACTGCGCTACTTCCTGTCGGACGGCATCGGTGTCGCGGCCCGCAACATCCAGGCGATGGTGCTCGGTGGCCACGGCGACTCGATGGTTCCCCTCATCTCCTCGGCGAACGCCGGTGGTGTGCCGGTGACCTCGCTCGCCGACAAGGAGACGTTGGACGCCATCGTGGCGCGCACGCGCAAGGCGGGCGGCGAGATCGTCGGTCTGCTCGGCAACGGCTCGGCGTTCTACAGCCCGGCAGCCGCCGCGATTCGCATGGCCGAGTCCTACCTCAAGGACAAGAAGGAGGTCCTTCCGGCCGCCGCACACCTGAGCGGTGAGTACGGCTACGACGGCTTCTACTTCGGCGTGCCCACCGTGATCGGTGCTGGCGGCATCGAGCGTGTCATCGAGACGCCGCTCTCCGACGACGAGACCTCTGCCCTCGCTGCCTCTGCGGGCGCCGTGCAGAAGTTGGTCGCCGGCCTCGACATCTGAGACGACGCCGGCTCGCCGGCGCAGGGAGATTCCATGAAGGTCCATGAGTATCAGGGCAAAGAGATCCTGCGGAAGTTTGGCGTCACCACGCCGGACGGCCGTGTGGCGTTCACCGTCGATGAGGCGGTAGCAGCGGCGGAGGAGCTCGGCGGCAGCATCTGGGTCGTGAAGGCGCAGATTCACGCTGGCGGTCGAGGCAAGGGTGGCGGCGTCAAGCTTGCCCGGAGCATCGAGGAGGTTCGAGAGCACTCGGAGGCCATCCTGGGGATGCAGCTGGTCACGCACCAGACGGGCCCTGGCGGCCAGAAGGTGCGTCGCCTCTACATCGAGGAAGGCTGCGACATCGCTCGCGAGCTCTACGTGGGCATGCTGCTCGACCGCGCCAACGGTCGGCTCGTGGTCATGGCGTCCACCGAGGGCGGCATGGACATCGAGAAGGTCGCTGAAGAGACCCCCGAGCTGATCCACAAGGTGTGGATCGACCCGGCGGTGGGCTTCGGCGACTACCAGGCGCGGCAGCTCTGCTTCGCCCTGGGCCTCTCGGAGAAGAAGCAGCTGCGCGCCGCGTCGAAGTTCCTGCGGGGGCTCTACGACGCCTACATGCAGTACGACTGCAGCCTCGCGGAGATCAACCCGCTGGTGGTGACCGGCAGCGGCGACGTCATCTGCCTCGACGCGAAGCTCAACTTCGACGACAACGCGCTGTACCGCCACCCCGACGTGGTCGCCATGCGCGACCTCGACGAGGAGGACCCCAGCGAGGTCGAGGCCGGCGAGTACGGCCTGTCCTTCATCAAGCTCGATGGAAACATCGGCTGCCTGGTGAACGGCGCGGGCTTGGCCATGGCGACCATGGACACCATCAAGCTGTTTGGCGGCGACCCCGCAAACTTCCTGGACGTGGGCGGTGGAGCCACCGCTGAGAAGGTCGCTGCGGCCTTCGGAATCATCACGAGTGACCCCGCGGTGAAGGCGATCTTCGTCAACATCTTCGGCGGCATCATGAAGTGCGACGTCATCGCCGAAGGTGTGATCACCGCGGTGAAGACCACGGGCCTTGAGGTTCCGCTGGTTGTGCGCCTTCAGGGAACGAACGCCGTCCAGGGCAAGGCGATGCTCGCCGAGTCCGGCCTGAACATCATCGCCGTCGAGACCATGGCCGACGGCGCGAAGGCGGCAGTTGCCGCTGTGGGGGCGTAGACATGTCGATTCTCGTCAACAAGGACACGCGACTGCTCGTTCAGGGCATCACTGGCAAGCACGGCGGCTTCCACACGAAGCAGGCGATGGAGTACGGCACGGTCGTCGTCGGGGGCGTCACTCCCGGCAAGGGCGGCCAGGTTTCCAGCCACGGCGTGCCGATCTTCAACACCGTGCAGGAGGCGGTCGACGCCACCGGCGCGAACGCCACCTCGATCTACGTGCCTCCGCCCTTCGCGGCGGACGCCATCCTCGAGGCCATCGACGCTGAGATTCCGGTGATCATCTGCATCACTGAAGGAATCCCGGTCAAGGACATGCTCGCTGTGCAGCGCGCCCTCGAGAGCAGCGACAGCCGGCTCGTCGGTCCCAACTGCCCGGGGGTAATCACTCCAGGCGAGTGCAAGATCGGCATCATGCCGGGGCACATCCACAAGGCCGGCAAGATCGGCGTGCTCTCGCGCTCCGGCACTCTGACCTACGAAGCGGTGGGTCAGCTGAGCGCCCTCGGCATCGGTCAGAGCACCTGCGTGGGCATCGGCGGCGACCCGATCATCGGGACCAAGTTCCTGGACGTCATCAAGCTGTTCGCGGCCGATGACGACACCCTCGGATTCATCATGATCGGTGAGATCGGTGGGTCTGCTGAGGAAGAGGGCGCGGCCTACATCGCTGAGCACGTCACCAAGCCCGTGGTCGGCTTCATCGCCGGCCAGACGGCGCCTCCTGGGCGTCGCATGGGCCACGCTGGCGCCATCGTCAGCGGTGGTCAGGGCACCGCGTCGAGCAAGATGGAGGCGATGGCCGCCGCAGGAATCTCGGTGGTGAACTCGCCCTCGGACATGGGCATCACGATGCAGAAGCTTCTCACCGAACGTGGGTTGCTCGACGAGGCCCTCGCCTAGAGAGCCATGGAACGACGTCCAGCCGCCACCGCGACCTGCTAGAAGGCGCGGCTCGGCGGCTGTGAGCTGCCTCAGCCATCAACCACACGCTGCACTCCCCCGAGGGAGGCCGCGGATTGGTCCCTTCGGACCTTGCACCTGGAGACACAGATCATGGCCATCGAGCGCACCCTTTCGATGATCAAGCCCGACGCCGTTGCCGCTGGTAACGCCGGCAACATCCTGCAGCACTTCGAGGACAACGGACTTCGCATCGTCGCCTGCAAGAAGACCCAGCTGAGTCTCGCTCAGGCCCAGGCCTTCTACGCAGTCCACGCGGAGCGTCCCTTCTACGGGGAGCTCGTCGAGTTCATGACCGAAGGTCCGATCTTCGCTCAGGTCCTCGAGGGTGAGAACGCTGTCGCCGCGCACCGTGCGGTCATGGGCGCCACCAACCCGGCCGAGGCTGACGAGGGCACGATTCGCAAGCTGTACGCCGAGAGCATCGGTCGTAACGCCTGCCACGGCAGCGACAGTCTCGAGAATGCTGCCAACGAGATCGCGTTCTTCTTCTCGGAGTCCGAGCTCATCGGCTAGTGATTCTGCGGGCGCGGGCGGCCACTTCGGTCCGCCCGCCGCTCGCGGCATCCCTCGCGAGGCGGTTGACTCCGAATCTCGTGGGGGGTAAATACTGCGGCCCGGACACCTCGTGTCCGAACCCGCTCGGGCGATTAACTCAGCGGTAGAGTGCTACCTTCACACGGTAGAAGCCACTGGTTCAAACCCAGTATCGCCCACCATCGAAGCCCCGTCGGAGACCCCGGCGGGGCTTCGTCCTTGGGGGGCAGTACCCGACACGTCCCTCGATTGGGCTGGCTAGGGGGTACCCACGACCCTATTGTCAGATCTCAACGTAGGACGAGGCGGGGAGCCTCCGGAGGACGAGGGAATGAGAGAGCTGAAGAACGTCACAGTGAAGAAGGATGGGCGGGTCCTCGTCAGTGGAGCCACTGGCGCGGCCGACGATGACCGGGCGGAGGTCTACGCCGACAACCCGGGTCTCGATGCGGGCGACCTTGTGGAGATCTACGCCGACGACGGCTTCGAGAAGCCCGGCTACTTCATCGACGAGAGGCCGGCGGGCACCTTGAACTTCAAGATCCAGTAGCCCCCGACGGAGGTTGAGGGCTTCAGGATGGGCCGCTCAATCCTCCAAGGAGTCGTCGTCGATCCCGAGCTCCTTGCGGGCCTCCTCGGAGATCATTCGCGGGTGCCACGGCGGGTCCCACACGACGGCGAGGTTCACTTCCTTGACCCCGTCGATTTTCCCAATCTTCTGGCGCATATCCAGTGGGATCTCGCGGGCTGAGGGGCAGGAGTCTGAGGTGAAGGTCATCCGAATATCGACGACTCCGTCATCCAAAGCCACGTCGTAGACCAATCCCAGGTCATAGATGTTGACCGGAATCTCGGGATCGAAGCAGGCGCGGAGCGCAGAGATGACCTGTTCTTGGCTGGCCATGGGGCCTCCTCGGGGGCTTGGTTGCCCTTGGGCATCGCAGCATAGTCGCGAGAATCCCGCGCCGCGATATCCTGCGGCGCAGCCCGACCCAGGGCTTGGAGACGACATGGACGCCGAGGATCTGTACTTCGAGGGGCTCGACCTGTTTGCCGAGCAGAAATGGCCCGCTGCCGTGGCCAAGTTCAAGGAGTCGGCAGCCGCGGACGCCACCTACGTGGACGCCTACCACGGGATCGCGCGGGCCTGCTTCGAGGCGCGCGAGGACGACGACTCGCTGCTCGACGAAGCCATCGCCGCCGCGCTGAAGATCGTGGAGCTGACGCCGGGAGACGTCACCGGCTACTCGACGCTCTCACAGTGCTACGTGTGGAAGGGTGACAAGGACACTGCTGAGCACTGGGGGAACAAGGCACGCGTCGCGGGATGGAAGGACCAGCTCACGGACGACAAGCGTCGACGCGACGGTAGGCACGACCCGTCCGAGGACGAGAAGAAGCTGATCTAGAACGCTTCTCATCGAATGAGAAAGCGTTCGGGGGGAGCAGCGGGGCGGCCCTTTGTTGTTGCCTGTTCCCCGTGTCATCGTGACGCCTCCAAGGAGAGCATTCGCATGCGACGTAGCTGGTTCCTGTTCCTTCTGTCCTTCCTCACGTTGGGGGGGATGTCCTTGCCCGCGTGCACTCCCGTCGACGACGACGACACCGACGACGACGACGACGACGACGGCGACGATGACGACAGTGGTGGCGACGACGATGACAGCGGGGTCGGCGACGATGATGACGCCACCAATGACCCGCCCGTCTTCCTCAACTCCTTTGACTTCCGCCTCGTTCAGCTGAAGAACGACGTCACTGGGGAGTTCGCGGTCATCCAGGGGCAGATGGACATCTTCGTGTCTCAGACAGTGTTCCTCGCGGAGCTGTCCACCACCGGTGGCGATGAGTGGAGCTGGCAGGGCCCTCTGGTGGTCAACGAGGAGCGCTTCGAGGTCACGGGTGAGATGACACTCCCCGGCGTCGACTCCTTCTGGATCACCATCGAGGGGAACTTCCTGGGCGGCGCCGATCGCAAGGTCTCCCGCACGTGTCTGACCGGCATCGGAGAAGACAACGACACCCTCAATCAGGGCGTCATCGGAATTGAGTTCGCCTGGTATGGCTGTCAGGTCGATGCTGAGCCCGCCGCGATTGATCGCGCCGGAAGCTACGCGGTCACCGCCAATGTCGCCGGAGACAACTGCGGTGGCGTCTGGATGGGTACTCCCAACTGGACCGAGCAGTGGCAGTTCGACGGCCGCATCCTCCAGGTCACCCGCGGCGCGTTCACGGGATACGGAATCGTCTCGGACGATGGTCAGGTGTTCCGCCTGACATGGCTGGAGGCGGCCAACCCTGGCCGATCGCTCAAAGTGGTGGGCGACTTCACAGCTCCCACCGGCAACGAGGAGGCGACGGCAATTGGATACTGCAGTGGAAACACCACCGGGTTGCCCGGAGGCGTCCTTCAGATCAACTACCCGTGACCCTGCGGGGCGGGCTCACTTGTCGAAGTTCTCGTAGAAGAAGGGGTCCAGGCCCCCGTCGCCCTTCTCGGGGCCTGCTGGCTCAGAGGGTGGTGCGGGAGGGCTGACCGCGGCGGGTGACGCCGCGGGAGCTGGGGGTGGCGTCGCCATGGGCCCCGGCGGAGGCCCGGGTCGAAGCGGCGCGCGCGGGGGCGGCTCTGGCTGTGCGGGCAGGGGATCCACCGGTGTCGCGGCTGTCTCCCAGAGATCCATCGGGTCTTCGTCGGGCGAAGGAGCCTGGGCTGCGATGTTCGGTGTGGAGGAAACCGGTGGTGTCTCTACCTCGGATCCCGGAATGGCAGCGACCCCGAACTCACTGACCTGGTCGTCGAACAAGACCTCCGCAGACTCCACGCCAACAGGGGCAGCCGGCCCAATCTGAGCCGCTGAAGGTGCGGTGGCGGTGGGGGTCGCTGACGGAGGCGCGGCGCGGCTCCGCTTCCGCTTCCGCTTCCGTTTCCGCTTCCTCGGCGGCGGTGTCCGCTCGCGCTCCGTCCCAGCGAAGATCTTGCGGACGATGTTCCCCACAGTGTCGAAGAACGTCGAGTCGCCAGCCGATGCGGGGACGCCGCTGTCCACGGGCGGGAGGGACTCTCGGGAGGGCTGCTCGCCCGACGCCCGCATCGCCCGCTCGGCCGACTTCAACTCGAAGACGATGTCCTCGAGCAGACGGGCCGGCTCATCGCAGCTATCAAAGCGATCGTCGGCCTTCTTCGACCACATGCGCGCGAGAACGGGGGCGACCTTCGGGTGGAGGTCCTCGATCTCGAACACCTGATCGTCGACCTCGGCCCGCGCCACCCGCTGCATGATCCGCACGAGGTTGTTGGCGATGAACAGTTGATTGCCCGTCAGAAGCTCGTAGAGGACGGTGGCGGCGGCGAACTGGTCGGCGCGTCCGTCGAGGGGCTTGCCCGTCACTTGCTCGGGCGCCATGTAGATAGGGGTGCCTCGCACCTGGCCGGCGGTCGTGATGTTCGCGCTGGCGATGCGGGCCTTGGCGATGCCGAAATCCATCACCTTCACCATCCCGTGGCGGGACAGCATGATGTTTCCGGGCTTGAGGTCTCGGTGCACGATGCCGAGCTCCTCCCCCTCCGGGGAGTGGAGCGAGTGGGCGTAGCCGAGGCCCTTGAGCACCTGAACCATCGCCTCGAGGGCAACGGGGATGGGGAGCCCGCTGTTCCGCTCCGTGCGATGGCGGTTGAGCATCTCCTCGAGGGTCTCACCCTCGACGTACTCCAGCGCGAGGAAGCATCGTCCGTCAGCCTCGTTGAACTCGAGGGTCTGGACGATGTTCGGGTGCTGTAGCAGCGAGCCGATCATGGCCTCACGGCTCATGAGCGCGATGAACTTGCTGTCCTTGGCGAACTCGTTCCGGACGACCTTGAGCGCCACCTTGCGCCGGAATCCGATCTCGGTCTCGAGCTCCGCGAGGTAGACGGACGCCATCGCTCCCTCACCGAGGGGCTTGATCAAGCGGTAGCGGCCAATCTGTTCATCCACGAGGGCTGATCGTGCCCGTGGGGTCGGCGTCCGTCCAGCGGGCTCCGCCCCATCTGTCGCGATGCGTCATTAATCGTCGAGGATCCAGACCTCATCGTCGTCGTCCTTGGGCGGCGGGGGCTTCTTGGGCCCTCGGCGACGAATCCGGGATTCGACAGCACCCCCTCGCGCGGGGCGCGGGGGTGGGGCCGCCGGGGGCGGATCATCGTCGTCGTCGAAGTTCCAGTCCGGGTCCCACTCGTCTTCCTGCTCTTCGGGCTCGTCGCTTTCGAGCTTCACGTTGAGGGGTGACGTCGCTCGACTCGGTGGGGACTTCTTCTTCGGGGCCTCCGCCTCCTTCTTTGGCTCGTCCTCCTCGTCGTCGTCCCAGGGATTCCAGTCGTCTTCCCACAGCTCTTCGCGCTTGGGCTCGGGCTCGGGCTCCTTCTTCGCTGGCGCAACGGGTGTGACCTGGCGGGCCGTCATCTCGGCGTCGAGATCAGGCTCGTCGTCGTCGTCATCGACCTCGACGTCCGCCTCGTCTTCTTCTTCTTCGTCGTCGAGCCAGTCGGAGTCCCGCTGAGTCGACGTCTTCTCCTGCTCGTCTTCGTCCTCGGCCTCGTCTTCGTCCTCTTCCGGCTCCGGTGCCGCCTTCTTCGGAGCCTTCCGGGTGGACTTGCGAGCCTTCGCGTCCTCGGGGTCCCAGGGAGCAGCGTCTTCGTCCACCTCGGGCAGGTGGGCGGGGCTGGGAGGATGCTCGTGAGGAACCGGCTCGGGCTCGAGCTGGCTGTGCACCACCTGACCTTCGAGGTCCGTGGTGTCGTCGGATGCGACAGAGGGGGGTGACGTGGTCGGAGCCAGCGCGTGGGCAGGAGCCGAGCCCGGGGCCGGATCGATGGAGAAGATGAAACCCCTTCCTCGGCGGGAACGACGCGCCTTGCTGCTGCTCCGGGCCGTGGCGCGGGGCGCTCTGGCCGCCTTTGGAGCGGCTGGCGTGGGCTTGGGTGCCGGCCTCGCTCGAACTGGCTCCGGCTCCGGCTCCGGCTCTGGCTCTGGCTCTGGCTCTGGCTCCGGCTCTGGTCGGGCGCGGCTCTTCGGCTTCGCGGCCTGCGCCACCTCGGACTCGCGCAGCTGCTTGCGGGCTCGCGCCTCCTTGTCAGCCGCCGCCCGGGCGCTGGCCAGCTCGGCCTCCCTGGCAGCCAGCTGATCTTCATTGACGCCATCCGCTGCCAGCTTCGCCGTATGGGCTTGCTCCTCGGCCTCCTTCGCGGCGCGCTCCGCCGCCTCGGCCGAGCCGAGAGCGTCCGACGCCTTCTTTGCCGCGGCATGGGCGCCATCTGCCTTGCGCACGGCCTTCGCCGCCCGCTTGGCTCGTGCCGACTCACGGGCTGCTTCTCCTGCCGCCAGGGCGGCCGCCTCCGCTGCCGCCTCTGCGGCCCCGGAGTTAGGCGCCTCCTCAGCGGCCTCCTCTGCGACGACGGCGGCTTCGGTGGCAGCGTCTGCGGCGACCTGAGCCCGCTTCTCGGCGTCCGTTGCGTCCGCGAGGGCCTGCTTGAGAATCGCCTCTTCTTCGGCCATCCGCATCGCGTCTGCCGTCAGTGTCTCGATCTTCTCGGCGCCTTCCGTGGCTCTCGCCGCCGACTTCTTCGCGCTCTTCGCCAGCGTCATGGCGGTCTCGGCAGCGTCCGCGGCCTTGGCCCCCTTCGCCGCACGCTGAGCATCCTTGCAGGCCTTCTCCACCTTGCTGTGTTCGGAGGAGGCTTCCGCGAGCGCCTTCTTGACGTCCGGGGAGCGGGAGTCCTTGCAAGAGGTCTTGGCGTCCTCGAGGGCCTCGGAGGCCCGCTTCCCGGCGCCGTCCGCCTCTTCGGAGGCCTCGTCTGCTTCCTCGCGCGCGGCCTCCAGCATGGCCTGCTCAGCCTCGATGGCCTCAACGACCGCCTTCGCTGTCTCGAGCGCCGCCTTGGCCTTTTCAGACGCTGACGCCGCTGCGTCGGCGGCGGACTTCGCGCGGCCCAGGGACGCCTTTGCGTCGCGGCTGTGCGTCGCCTCGTCCGCGCCGTCAGCCTCGCCGTCTGCCTTGTATGCATGCTCGCTGGCGGCCCCGGTGTGGCGCTCCGCGTCGGCCTCTGCCTTCTTCCCGGCTGCAGACTTGAAGCCCCTCAAGGTCTCCAGCGTGTCTGTCCAGAACCCCTTGGCGTCCTCGTGTGCTTCCGACGCCCGGTCGGCTTCGGCGCGCGCCTGGAGCTTCAGCTCCGCCAGAAGCTCAGCCTCTTCGTGGACGGCGTTCCGTGCCTTCTCCTCGAACTCAGACGCCTCGGAGGCAGCCTTCTCGGCATCGTCCGCCGCCGCCTCGGCAACGTCCGCGTTGGTGGACGCCTTTGCGGAGTCGACGTTGGCGCTGGCATTGCGCACCGCCGTCGCCTTCTGGAGGGCGGCCTTCGCCTTCTTTGCCCTGGCCGAAGCCTCCGCTGCGTAGCCCTGCGCCGGGGTGCCCGGCGCCTCCTTCGATGCCTCCTCGGCTCCTTCGGCGGCGCTCTGCGCAATCTCCTTGGCGCTCTCGCAGCGCTCGAAGGCCGCGTCGAGGCGCTCGGTGGCCTCCTCCTTGGCTGCGCGTTCGGTCGCCTCCGCGGCCGCGATCTCGCGTGCCTTGTCGCGTGCCTTCGTGGCCTTCTCAGCCGCCGCGGTCGCGTGGTTCGCGCCGCGCTCAGCGAACGAAGCCTGCGCTTCGGCCTGCTTCGAGTCACCGACTTCGTGGGCCTTGTCGACGGCGGCCTGAGCGTCCTCGAGCGCCTTCTCGGCAGCCTGGAGCGCCGTAGTAGCTCGGGCACCGGACTTCTTTCCGTCCGCTCCCTCGCACAGCTCCGCGGCCTCGACTGCGTCCGCCTCGGCAGCCCGTGCCGTGTCGGCGGCTTCGGAGGCTTGCGCCAACGCCACCTCGGCGCGAGCGATGGCCGCGTCGATGGCCTCCTGCTCGGCGACGGCGGCCTTGGCGATGGAGATGGCGTTCTTGCGCGCCCCCTTCATTTCCTCGAAGGCGGCTCGGACCTTGATGACGGCCGCCTCGGCGGCATCCGCGTGCTTTGCCGCGTCTCCCGAAAGCTCGGCGTCGTCCGCCGCACTGGCGGCCACACTCGCCTCGTCGGAGGCCTCGTTGGCCTTCTCGCAGGCGTCCTGGACTGCCTTGAGGGCGACCTGGACCGGTTCGGCGTCCGAGATCGCGCACTCGTCTTCGGTGTCGGCGAGCATAGCGAGCGCCTTCGACGCCCCCGTCGCCGCCTTCCCCGAGGCGGCGGTGGCGCGGTCGCGTGCGGCGACCAGAGCGTTGAGCTCGGCGGAAGCGCGCTCGGCGGCCTCGTTCTCGGCGGCCTCGCGTCCCTGCACTTCGAGAGACATGGCTTCTGTCGAAGCATTGACTGCCTCGTCGCGTGCCCGCTCGGCCTGGTTCGCCGACGCCTCCACGACCTCGACTCGAGTGGCCTTCCCCGCCGCCTTGAAGGAACGCTCGGCCTGCTCGGCCGCCTTCCGCGCCTTCTTGGCCTCGGTACGCACCTGGGCGAGCAGCGCGGTGACAGGCTTTCCGTTCACCTCGAGGGTGCTGATGAGCTCCTCGAGAGTCTTGACCGAGGTCTCGGCCTCCTCCGCAGCTGCGATGGCCGCCGTGGACGCGCCCTCAGCGATGACGCGGCTCGACTCGAGCGTGGCCTTCTCTTCCTGCTCGGCTGTCACCGCCTCGGCCAGGGCCGAAGCGAGCTTCTCCGCGGCCGAGGCCGCCTTGGCTGCGGCCTCGGCCGCCTTGCCGCCTGCGTCAGCCTGCTTCGCAGCGTCTTCCGAGGTTGTCGCTTCAGCCGCGGCGTCGTCCGCCGCGCGGGCTGAGGTGGCCTGCTCGGTCGCCGTACGCACTGTCGACTCGAGTTGGCCAAGGAGCTTGGTGACCGTCTTGTAGTCGCAGCCTTCGGCGTTGGCCTGCGCTGCGATGAGAAGGTCTGCGGCTCGGTCCGAGGCCTCGTTCCCGAGGATCATCGCCTCCGAGGCACGCTGCCTTGCCTCCCCGAGTGCCTGCGCCTCCGCGGCCGCGCGATCGCTGGCCTCGCTGCGCGCGGCCTTTGCCCCGCGCTTCGAAGCCGCCGTTGCTGCCTTCGCCGCCTCTGCTGCCTCTGCTGCTCCAGCCCGGAGGAGCTCGGTGAACTCCTTTGCCGCCTCGGCGGTGGATGCTGAAGCGGCCTTCTCCTCCGCCGTGACCGCCTTGCTCAGGAGCGCCTTTGCGCTCTCGGCCTGGGCCTGGGCCTCGTCCATGGCGGAGAGTGGGACTTCCCCCTCGGCCCCGGTCTCGTCGATGACGCCCGAGATCGCCTCGGAGGCCTGTTGAACCTCCTCGCAGAGCCGCTGAATGTCCGCGAGGAGTCTGGCGGCGAGATCTTGCGCGTCGGCCTTGCCAGCGCGTTCCATGCGCTCAGATGCGGCGGCGGAGCGGAGCGCTCCGTCAGCGTCTGCAAGAGAGGCGAGAGCCGCGTGCAGAGCGGTCAGCGCGGACTCGGCCGCCACCGAGGCGTCGTCAGCGTCGGCTGCGCGCTCGCTGGCTCCCACCGTGTCCGTCGCCTCGAGGGCAGCGGCGCCGTGCTTGCGGGCAGACTCGTCGGCGGCGCGAGCCTCGGCGAGGGCCTTGGTGACCGGTCCGAAGTCTTCGAGCCCCTCAGCCTCCTTGGCCAACGAGGCCATCTTGTTGTCGAGCGGCGCGATGGCGGTCTCGACGTCCGACCTGACACGCGCTGCGGTCTCTCGGGCGGCCGCGAGCACGCGGGCGTTCTCCTCCGCTTCCTGCTTCGCGAGCTGGACGGCTCGCTTGGACGCCTTCCCGGCGCGCAGGGCAGCCTCGGAAGCCCGTCCCGCCGCCGCCCGCGCTTGCTTCACGAGGGCCTGCGCGGCATCGGCGGTCTCAGCCTTCTTCGACGCGGTCGCTGCGTCGCGGGCCTCGGCTGCGGCAAGGGCCGCGGTCTCGGCGGCGTCCTTTGCCTCCTGGAGTGCGGCGAGGGGCTCGTCGTTCTCCGCGTCCGAGGCACCATCGATCGCGTTTTCGGCCTCGATGGACGCCTTCTGCGAGGACTCGGCGGCCTCTTGCGAGAGCGCCGCAGCCTTGACCATCGCCGCCTCGAGGGCACGGGCCTCGCCCGCCTGCTCACGCGCGATGCGTGCGGCCTCTTCGAGCTTCGGCCCCGCGTCCTCGGAGGTCGCGATGATGTGCTTGATGTACTCCGGGAGGGTCACGAGGGCAGCCTCGGCTTCGTCCCCGTCCAGCATCACCGTGACGTCTTCGAGCAGAGACTTCGCTGCCTCTGCCTGCCCTTCCGCGTGGGTCACGAGGGCCGTCGCCTGGGCTGCCAGGGTCAGGGCATCGCCAGCGCCGGTGCCTTCGAGGTCCGTCGCGGCTTCCTTGCCGAGGCGAAGGACCTTGTCGAGAGCAACGAGGGCTGGTTGGAGCTTCTCACGCCCGTCGGCGACGAGACTCGCGACGCGCTCGAGTGAGAGGCGTCGGGCCCGCTCTTCCTCTTCCTTCTTCTGGCGCTCTTCCTCTTCGACTCGGCGGCGCTCTTCCTCCTCGGCGCGTTTGCGCGCTTCCTCTTCGCGCTGGGCCTGCGCACGCTCTTCGGCGCTGCGCAGGGCGTCCGCCTCCTCGTAGCGTGTGCGTGCCTCGGCCGCGCGGGTGGCTGCTTCGGCGACCGCCTCGATGGCAGCGTTGTAGGCGGGGTCGAATCCTTCAGCCGCTGCGTTGAACGCCTCGAGGTCCTCGGCGGCCAGGGCCGTCTCGACGACGCCGTGGGCAGTGTCCCGATGCTCGGAGGCGCGCCCCACGGAGAGCCCGGCCTCGTCGGCGAGCACGACGACCGTTTGCGCACCGAGGTCCGGCAACTCGCTGGCGGCGTCTGCCGCCGCCTGGCTCGCAGCCAGCTTCTCATCGAGCTCGGCGAGCCGGCCGGAGAGGGCAGTCTTGGCAGCCGCGAGGGCATCGGCTGCCTCCTTGGCCAGCCGCTCCTCCTCGAGGCGGGCCTTCTCTTCAGCGTCACGGGCTGCGGCTTCGGCCGCCTCCTGCGCGGCCTTCTCTTCGGCCTCGCGCGCTGCCTCTGCATCGCGCGCGGCCTGCTCCGCATCGCGTGCGGCCTGCTCCTCGGCCTCCTTCGCAGCAGCTTCACGTGTCTCGGCTTCAAGGGCGGCTTCTCGTTCAACCCTCTCTGCGGCTTCCTTGGCGGCAGCTTCGGTGTCTTCCTCGTCGTCCTCGACCTCCAGATCGAGGCCCTCGTCGTCCTCGACCTCGAGATCGAGGTCGTCGCCGCCTCCGTCTCCGAGGTTCGTCGCGGGGAAGGGACGTGTGGGTCCCGGCTCCTCCGCGCTGGCGTGGGGTGTGTCGTCGACGGCTCCAACCAGTCGCGTCGGATCGGCCCCGCTCGGTTGCCCGTCGGTGGGGCCCTCGCCCGTCACCGTCCCGTCGACTTGCCCTCCGCTGTCTGCGTCGGTGGCGCCACCCCACAGGGTGTCTTCCCGCTGAGAGCCTTCGGTGAACTGCGCCTGCAGCTCGAAGCTCGTTGCGGTGAAGGCGTCCTCACCCCACAGCTCATCGTCCTCGGCCCAGGCGGACCCAGGCTTGGGCTGCCCCTGGGGGAGGTCCGCGGGTCGCTCGGCGCTCTGGAGGACGTCTCGGGCGACCGCGTCGGTTGGGGGGGAGGAGGCCTCGAGGTCCAGGAGGTCGTCGTCGCCCAAGGGCGCGCCGGGTCCCAGAGCGCCGGGTCCCAGGTCTGTGCCGGCAGACGTGGTGAAGAAGTCCTGCTCCAGTGCGGAGGAGGGAGCGGACGCAGCGGCGGCAGGCGCCGCGGGTGGCGGCTCGGGAACTGGCGCGGTCTCTCCGGTCTTCGGAGCGTTGGGGTCGAGCTCCTCGAAGAAGAAGTGCTCCTCTTCCTCGGTCTCCTCGAAGTACAGGAACTCCTCGACGCTTGCGGCGCCCTCCCCGATCGGGGAAGGCGCCCCGGGCGCCGGGGAAGAGGGTCGAGGAGCGGAAGCAGCGGCCGCGGCTTCACCGCCGCGACGCTTCTTCTTCCGCTTCTTCTTCCGCTTCTTCTCTTGTTCTTTCTTCTTGCCGAAGCCGAACAATCCGCCGAACCCCTTCTTCTCGGGCTGTTTCTTCTTCTTCCTCCGCCGGGGCTTTCCCGCCTCCGTCGAAGTCGGGGAAGCCGCTGGTGGAGGAGCCGCCGCGGTCCTCGCAGGCTCCTTCGGGAGGGACTGCGCGGGCCGTGACGTCGAACGCTTACGCTCCATCTTGCCAAGGTCCGTGACTCCCGACAGATCCTCGAGGGCTGCCATGCGCGCCACAGTACGTGGAGGCTTGGTCCCTCCACCCCCCGATCCGAGCAGTAACCCCTTGAGATCATCGGCAAATTCCATCGGGTCGGGGTAGCGATCGTCCGGGTGAGGAGAAAGTACCTTTCGTAGAGGACCGCTGATTCCCGGGACGATTGCGTCCGCTTCCTTGGCCGCATCGCCGATCTGAACCTGCGCGATCTTCTCCATGACCTTGATCATCGTGGCGCCCGTGAAGAGCACCTTGCCGGTGAGGGTCTCGTAGAGAATCGCCCCCAGACAGAAGAGGTCGCTTCGCCCGTCGAGCTCCTTCCCGAGGACCTGCTCGGGGCTCATGTACGACGGCGTGCCGCGAATCACCCCCTGCGCGGTCAGCGCCGCCCAGCTGGCCTGCGCTCTGGCGATCCCGAAGTCCATGATCTTCATCACGCCGTGGTTGGAGCGCATGAGGTTCGCGGGCTTCAGGTCCCGATGGACGATGGTGAGGGGCTTGCCTTCGTCGTCCGCTACTCGGTGGGCGTAGGAGAGGCCCCGACACGTCTGAATGGCGACATCCAGGGCGACACTCGGTGTCAGTCCCTTTCCACCTGCGTCCTGGAGCAGCTCGTGCACGCTCTTGCCGTCCACGAATTCGAGCACGAGGACGTAGTAGTTCCCGAACTGCTCGAACGACAAGGTCTGAACGATGTTCGGGTGCCGGAGCATCCCGCCGATGGCGGCCTCGCGCATCAGCATGCGGACGAACGTCTCGTCCTCAGCGAGGTCCGCGCGGATGATCTTCAGCGCGACTCGCTTGCGAAAGCCCCCTGGCCCGGCTTGCTCGGCGAGGAACACCGTCGCCATGGAGCCGGAACCGAGAGTACGGAGGACCTTGTAGGGTCCGAGCTGCTCTGGGACGTCCAGGGGCGCGTCGGAGCTCATCCCATTCCGCTCGGTGGAGAGGGACGACGGCCCGAAATGGAGCCTCGTGTCCCTGGTAGAAGGCCTACGAGTCTATCACGCCTGAGTGCCTCATCCCGCGCACGCGCACGCTCGCGCGTGGGGGGTACCCGTCGAGTCCGGGACGAAGACCACATCAGTACGAAAGCAGCGCGTCCAGGTTCTCGTGAATCCAGCCCTGCGCTCGCTCGAAGGCAGGGTGCTGCGCTTCCCGTTGGCGGAACACAGGCGTGTGAAACACAGTCCGATTGCCGTTCCGCGCGGAGCCCACGACCCCGTGAAGCATTTCGTGAAAGACCACGAAGTCGAGGACGTAATCGGGCACGTCCTTGCTGTCCAGGACGGGGTGCACCTTGATTAGCCGGTGGTCTGGCTGCCAGCTGCCGAGGCGGATTGAGCGACGTACCCGCCCGGCTGATCCGAAGCTCCAGCCGATTCGCGCCGAGAAGGCGCCCGCGAAGCGCTCCCGATTCTCCCGCCGATAGACGTTACGCAGGTCGTGTACTCGTCCCTGCGGAGGCGCGTAGCGAGGTCGTGCGGAGGCCCGTCGAGGGCGAGCCATGCTTGCGGCGAAGACCTCCACGACGCGCCGCGCGTCCGCGTCGCGCGACCGGATGAACCGCGCCATGGCGAGCACGACCTCATCGTTGGCTCGCGCGAATCCGCGCAGACAACGCACCCGGAGCAGACCCGACTCGAGACGGCGCCACGAGACCAACGTCCGGCGGTTCGAGGTCGTGACCAGATCGATGGGCTCACCGAGGCATCGCCCCAGCCTCCGATGAAGATCATGTACTGCCTCGCGGTCGATGACGTCCTCCAACGGCTTCAGGTCGGCGGCCAGCGCGAGCCCAGGCTCGAACGGCAGCACAAGCTGATTCGCTGTGGCCTCAACGATCGGCATCGATAGATCCCAGCGCCTCCCCCAGGCCGTAGGGGTCGCGCGAAGTGCAGCAGAAGTGGGTCCACGCTCGGTCGAGCGCGGCCAGTTTCTATCACTGTGTGGATCCGGTGAGAAGGCCCCGATCTGGGATTTTGTCCGTCGATCGGGAGCGATACTGCGTACACACAAGCGACGTCGATCGATCGTGATCTGTGCGGCTCAGACGCGCTCCGGATCGTGGTCGAGAAACTCCGGATCGTCGTGACCAGATTCCGGATCGTCCTGCCGGATCTCCGGATCGTCGTGACCAGATTCCGGATCGTCGTCTTGCCGGGATTCCGAGCCGTCTTCGCCGGGGGATTCCGGATCCACGCTGCGGGACGCCCCGGACCTCCTGTTCGAACGGGAGATCCGGGGCGCTTCGATGCCGCTCGCTAGAAGGGGATCTCTGCGACGACCTCTGCGACCTCGGCCCCATCGGCCTGTTGGCCCGGTGGCCGGCCGGCATCGGTCCTCCCCCGGTAGGCCACCTCGGGAGAGGGGGCGCTCTCCGGTCGGCGGCCCTGAAGGCCGATGAGCTCGCGGGCGGTGATCTCGGTCCGGTGGTGGGTGACTCCCTCCTTGTCCGTCCACACGTTGTTGCCGATGCGGCCTTCCAGGTAGACGGGATCACCCTTGCGCAGGTACTGCCCCGCATACTCGGCGAGCCGGTCCCACAGCACAGTCCGGTGCCACACGGTGGTCTCGACCCCGTCCTTGCGCCGTTCGTTCGTGGCGATGCTCAGGTTCACCACCGGCTTGCCGCCCGCCGTGTTTCGCATCACGACTTCGCTGCCGACGCGCCCGATGATGGTGGCTCGATTGAAGGTCCTCATTGCTCAACTCCTTTTTTGTGTCCGGGGTTTGTCCCCGCGGTCGAATACAGAGCGAGAGCCGTGCCAAAGAGCCCGTCATGCCCGATCTCGCAGGCAGTAGCAGGGAGGTCAGCAGCTCCCCGCCCTACGGCAGGAGCGAGCGTGTCCGGCTGGTGTCCGGGATCTTGGACACGGAGCGGACACGGACCGGACACCACCCAAGGGGCTTGCTGCTCCTCATGGTGCCCCCAAGGCGCGCCGGTCCTCTCGCGTGGTAGAAATCGACTCGTGACCACCCCCCCTCGCTACATCGGCATCGAAGGCGTGATCGGCGTTGGCAAGACGAGCCTGACGCGCATCCTCGCGGACCGATTCGGTGGTCGATGCGTGCACGAGCCTGTGGTCGAGAACCCATTTCTCGCGAAGTTCTACGAGGACAAGAAGCGCTACGCGTTCCAGACGCAGCTGTACTTCTTGCTCACGCGATACCAGCAGCAGCTCGAGTTGAAGCAGCCGGGGCTCTTCACTCCAACGACTGTCTGCGACTACCTGTTCGCGAAGGACAAGATCTTCGCCAACCTCACGCTCGATCGAGACGAACTCGTCCTCTACAACCAGATCTACGAGAGCCTGGACGCTCGGTTGCCGAGCCCGGATCTCGTCATCTACCTGCAGGCCGACATCGAGGTTCTCCTGGGCCGTATTCGTAAGCGGGGCCTTGAGTTCGAGCAGGGGATCGACCCCGACTACCTGCGCAATTTGTCGAGTCTGTACAACGATTTCTTCTTCAATTACCGTGACGCGCCGCTATTGGTTGTGCAGACGTCGGGTATCGATTTCGTGAACAACGCGGCGGACCGCGAATGGTTGATCCGTGAGATCCTGGAGATGAAGGGCGGCACGAAGCACCTGATCCCGCTGGGATCGCTCTAGCAGCGACCTGGACGTAGACGCAGCACCGCCGCCTCGACCCTTCAGCCAACCTCCTCCCGGTCCTACAGGACGAACGACGGGCAGGCCCCTTTCGGGGCCGCGCGATCGGAGGACGAGAAGATGGCCACTACCAAGCCGGTTACCGTGCTTGACCTCCGCCGGATGAAGGCGGAGCGTCAGAAGATCACCATGCTCACGGCGTACGACGCCATGTTTGCGCGCCTCGTCGACGAGGGGGGGGTGGACGTGATCCTCGTGGGCGACTCCCTCGGGATGGTCGTCCAGGGGCACAAGAACACCCTGCCGGTGACCATCGAGCACATGGCCTATCACGGCGCTGCCGTCGCCCGTTCGGTCGAGCGAGCCCATGTCGTCGTCGACATGCCGTTTCTGAGCTACCACGTCTCCATTGAGGAGGCGGTGCGCAACGCGGGGATGCTCCTCAAGAACGGAGCCCACTCCGTGAAACTGGAGGGGGGCGCTGAGCGCGCAGACACCATCCGCGCACTCGTCGACGCCCAGATTCCGGTGATGGCGCACATCGGTCTCACCCCGCAGTCATTCCACGCCCAAGGTGGCTTCAAGGTCCAGGGGCGCGGCAACGAGGCGGCGGAGCGGCTGATGCGCGACGCATTGGCGGTTCAGGAGGCCGGCGCGTACTCGCTCGTGCTCGAGGGCATTCCGGATGTCCTCGCCACCGAGATCAGCGCGGCGCTCGAGATTCCTACGATCGGAATCGGCGCCGGGAGTGGTTGCGATGGTCAGGTACTCGTCATCTACGACCTCCTCGGGATGGACAAGTCCTTCAAGCCGAAGTTCGTCAAGCGGTACGCGCAGCTCCAGGACGCCATCACCGGAGCCGTAGGCGAGTACGTTGAAGAGGTGCGCTCCGGGGCATTCCCCGACGACGCCCATTCGTTTCACGACAAGAAGCGCGCCGCCGCCGCCGCGCCCGCCGCTGTGGAGGCAGGCGCCCCGCGACTTCGGGCCGTCTACGGTCCCAGCGAGAGCTGACCGAGAAACTCATGGACCTCATTCGTGACCCAGCCGCAATGCGCCGCTGGGCGTCAGAGGCCCGCTCCCGTGGCGAGTCCATCGCGTTCGTCCCGACCATGGGCTATCTGCATGACGGTCACCTGTCCTTGATGCGCATTGGGCGTGCACGGGCTGATCGGCTCGTGACCTCCGTCTTCGTGAATCCCCTGCAGTTCGGGGAGGGGGAAGATCTCGAGGTCTATCCACGAGATGAGGAGGGCGACCTCGCGAAGTGCGAGTCCGAGGGCTGCGACGCGGTCTTCTTTCCCCAGCCGGACACGATGTATCCGCCGGGTTTCCAGACCCGGCTCGTGACCGGGGCCCTCACCACCGTGCTGTGCGGGGCATCGCGCCCAGGCCACTTCGACGGCGTGGTCACCGTGGTGTTGAAGCTGTTCAACCTCGTCCAGCCTCACGTCGCGGTCTTCGGCAGCAAGGACTACCAGCAGCTGCAGGTCATCACACGCATGGTGCGCGATCTGGCCGTCCCGGTGGAGATCGTGGGAGCCCCAATCATTCGCGAGGAGGGCGGCCTGGCCCTGTCCTCACGGAACGCCTACCTGGGCCCCGACGAACGAAGTCAGGCGCTGGCGCTCAATCAGTCGCTCGCTCTCGCCCAGGAGTTGTTCGCAGCTGGCGAGCGGGACCCTGGCGTGATCCTCGCCGCGGTCCGTGCGCACATCCAGGCACAGCCGCTCGGCGAGATCGACTACGTGCAACTGGTCGATGCTGAGGAATTGACCCCGCTGTACGGCCCCCTGGTCCGCCCCGCGGTTCTGGTCCTCGCGGTACGCTTCGGCCGCACCCGACTCATCGACAACCGCGTGTTGTCGGAGTCCTGAGCGCCCGAGACGAGGAACCATGGAGTTCGAAGACGGCCTGATCATCGGCGTAGCCCTCGTGATCGGCCTCAACCGCGCCTTCATCGGCACGGCCCTCAAGCGAAGCCGCGCGGCCTATGTGTTCATCCAGGCGTTCGATGTCGGCGCCTGCTTCGCGCTGTTCTTCGCGCGGGTGTTTCCAGACCCCCGCCTGGACTACGCGATCCGCGTGTTCCTGATGCTGTTCGTTGCCTGGCACATGGTCCAGAACTACATCATGCGTGCCGCCCTGCGCGCTCCGACGCCGAGGGAGGCGGAAGAACTTGCGCAGGCGCGCAAAGAGATCGAGGCTCAGATCGCGCGGGAACGCGAGGAGGAAGAGCGCGAACGAAGCCTCGCCGCGCCCGACGCCATCGCCGACGAACCCGCGCCCGAGGGCCCTACTGCTGATTGAGCGTGTGGTCCGCGATGACTCGTCGGATTTCGCCGTCGGTGAGCACCCGATGACCGCGCTTCGCGGTGTCGAAGATCGCGGCGACCAATGACTCCTCCGGCTCGATGCCACGGCTCTTTAGCCAGTAGATCACGTTGCTTCGCCCCCCCATGTGGCCGATCTCGATGATCTGCTCGAGCCCAAAGTCGGCCGCTGGAACACCCGAGTAGATCCGGTCCGCGAGCCACGCATCGTTCTTGTTCAGCGCCTTGATGACGGCGGCCGCGTGAACGCCGGTGCCGGTGCGAAACGCATCGGTCCCGAACACCGGGTAGTTGAATGGGAGCGGGGTGCCTGTGGCCTCGGCGCAGAGCGCCGCGTACTCGGGGAGCCGGGAGAGGTCCCCCTCCAGAGGCACCCCCATGAGGCTCATGTTCACGAGCAGCTGGCCGATGGCTGTATTGCCGACCCGCTCACCGACTCCGAGCATCGTGCCGTGCACCCGCTTGGCGCCCGCCTTGGCCGCGGCAATGGCGTTGATGAGGCCCAAGCCGCGGTCATTGTGCCCGTGCCAGTCAACGACGATGTTGTCGTAGCCCCAGTCCCGAACCAGCTTCTTCG
Source organism: Deltaproteobacteria bacterium (assembly GCA_023954745.1). Taxonomy (GTDB): domain Bacteria; phylum Myxococcota_A; class UBA796; order UBA9615; family UBA9615; genus JAGSHC01. The sequence goes on from JAGSHC010000059.1 coordinate 28,415, forward strand.
TCCAGCGGATGATGGAGCGCACCCCACCAGGGGTGGCGTGGCCCACCGTGTCGCAGATGCAGAGCCCCTTCGCTCCCTCGTCCAGGGCGACCTTGAAGATCGTCTTCAGGGTCTCCGGGCGGGAGCGCACGGTGTCCTCCGTGACGAAGGTGCAGGGGAGACCTGCGTCGACGGCCATCTTCACCGCGGCGCCGGTGAGATCCACCAGCTTCTGCGTCGACCAGCCTTCGGTGTAGAGCCGAATGGGAGAACTCCCCAGGAACGCCATCACCTCGATGGGCCGCCCGACCTTCTCGCTGATCTCGATGATCGGCCGAATGTCGTTGGGGTGGGTGCGTGCGGCGCATGTGAGGTTGATCGCGAGGTCGTGCTCGATGGCGTACTTCGCCAGGTGCGTCACGTCCGCCACGGCCCGAGCGCCCGCTCCGGGCAGGCCGATGTCGGTGTGCTGGATCCCGATGGAGTCCTGGAGCGAAAGGATGCGCTCCTTGTCCTCGATGGACGGATCCGTCGCCGACGGCGACTGGATTCCGTCGCGCAACGTCTCGTCGTAGAACTCGAGCCCCTCCATCCAGACGGGACTCTCGAGTGCCTCGCCGTTCCAGTCGTAGACGATCGTGTCTCGGTCGACTGCCCCGCCGCTCCCGTGCTCGCTACTCAAGGTTTGCCTCGACGATCACGGCGATGCCCTGGCCCCCGCCGATGCATGCCGTTCCCAGACCGAAGCGCTGGCCCCGCCGCCGCAGCTCGTGGAGCAAGTGCGCCGTGATGCGCGTCCCGGAAGCGGCCAGCGGGTGGCCCACCGAAATCGCGCCACCGTTGACGTTGGTGATCTCGCGGTTGAGCCCGAGCTCCTTCTCGACCCCCAGGTACTGGGGAGCGAAGGCCTCGTTCACCTCGATGAGGTCCATCTGGTCCAGGGTCATGCCCGCATCCGCCAGTGCCTTGCGCGACGCAGGGGCGGGCCCGATTCCCATGAGCGATGGATCGACGCCGGCGACTCCCCAGGCGACCAACCGCCCGAGCGACGGCAGACTGCGCTCCTTGGCCCAGGCGCCGTCGGCGATGACGACAGCGGCCGCGCCGTCCGTGATGGCCGAGGCGTTGCCCGCGGTCACGAGTCCGGTCTTCGAGAACACCGGGCGAAGCTTCTTCATGGACTCGAGGCTTGCGTCGAGGCGAGGGCACTCGTCGTCCGAGAAGGCCACCTCTTCGCGGCGCTTCTTCACCATCACCGGCACGACCTCATCGGTGAACTTGCCGGCCTCGAGGGCTGCCTTGTAGGCCATCTGGCTGCGGAATCCGTACTCGTCGGCTTCCTCACGCGTGACGCCCCACTTGGCGCCAACGTTCTCCGCCGTGTTGCCCATGGCGCAGCCACCTACCGGGTCGTACAGCGCGTCCCAGAGCGTGTCGGAGAGCTTGTCGTCCTTGCCGAACCGCACACCCCAGCGGATGTTCCGCGCGGCGAACGGCGCCTGCGACATGGACTCGGCTCCTCCGCAGAGCATGACGTCGCCCTGGCCCAGCAGGATCTGCTCTGCGCCGGTGATGATGCTCTGGAAGCCCGAGCCGCAC
>JAGSHC010000451.1 GCA_023954745.1 Deltaproteobacteria bacterium
GCCGGCGCTGACGAAGCGGTCTCCGCCAGGGAGCGGCCGCACGCACATGAGCCAGTCGCTGTGGGCCTCGAGGCGGCGCGGCTCTCCCTCGAGATCGCCGAGGTCCCACACGAACACGTCGTCGTCGGTGCCCACGGTGAGGAAGGTGTCGCGCCCCGGCAGGAAGGTGGAGAAGTTGATCCAGCCCGGGTGGGGAGTGCGGGTGCTCTTCAGGGCGCCGCTCTCCGTGTCCCACACCCGGACGGTGGCGTCGTCGCCGCCGCTGATCATCGAGCGCGCGTCGGTCGAGAACGACACGGCCGTCACCCCGCTGCTGTGTCCCACGTACTCCGCGACCCGCTGCCCATCGAGGGTGAAGCGGCGGATGGTGCCGTCCTCTCCGCTGGCGACGAGGCCTTCGCCGTCGGGGGTGAAGGTCACATAGAGCACGCCTTCCTCCTGGGCCGGGATCTGGTTGGTCTCTCGGCCGGTCTGGAGGTCCACGAGCCGCACGAGCCCGTCGTAGGCGCCCCAGGCGGCGAGGGGACGGGTTGGGTGGAAGGCGACGGTGTAGGCGACGTCGCGCCCGGCGGACTGGTAGACGACGCGTCCCGTGGCGTCCTCGCGCAGGGTCACCTGTCCCGAGAAGGACGTGCTGGCGAACCAGCGGGCGTCGGGCGACCAGAGCACCTCCATCACCCACTCGCGCTCCCGGCCCGGCGAGGGCAGGGGTTCGCCCGTGGCGAGGTCGAAGAGCAGGACCTCCTGATTCATGGAGCCCACGGCGAGGCGTTCGCCATCGGGGGAGGCGGAGACGGCCCAGATGTGGGGGCCGATGTAGCCGGCGGGGCTGATCCACCCCAGGGCGAGCACGATCTCCCAGTAGACGTCCGCAATGGCCACCTGCCCGGGCACGGTGTTCCAGGCGATCCCGAGGAGCAGAGAGAGGGCGGCGAAGCCACCGAGCAGCCAGGTGCCCAGGCGGCGGAGGCGGGAGGGCGGGCCCTCAGCGGGCAGCGGTCAGCTCCATCTCGAAGAGCAGGTTGTCCCGGCAGACGTCCGCATAGACACAGACGGCTTCCGCCGGCTCCTCCACTTCACCGGCGGCCACGAGGGAGCGCCAGGCTTGCCAGACGGTGGGGTTCTTGAAGTACAGCACCCACGCCTGGGGTCCCTTGGGCGGCAACGAGACCTGCTCGGACGCCAGGAGCTCGCGCACCGTCGACCACGTAGCGCGGATCTGGTCGGCGGCGTCGTCGAGGTGGATGGTGTGGCCGTCGGCGTCGATGGACGCGGTGCCCGAGACGGTGACGATGTCTCGCAGGGTCATCCCGCGGGAGAACGCCGAGCCGTATTCCCACGCCTCACACTGCAGGTTCGCCACCAGGGGATGGAAGGCGTCGGGCGACGTGGCGACGAGGTCCATCTGCATGCGGGAGCTGTCCAGCGCACCCCCCTGAATCCCGGTGCTGGCGGGGGGAGCAGTGGCGCGGCCGATGCCCCGGAGGGCGAAGAAGGCGCTGCGCGCGACGTTGAGGTCGTCGTAGTCCCGCAGCAGGTGCGGCAGGTGCAGCCACGTGCGCGCGACGTCGGTGAAGCTGAGGCCGTGGGCTCCCAGGAGTCGCTCGGCGCGGTCGAAGAGGGCGGCGAACTCCGAGGCGGCGTCGTCGTCCGTCGGACTCGTCAGACCTGCGAGCACGACCATGGGGGGGGAGACATCGATACGGACTCCCACGGTGTGCCCGCCGTCCACGATGGGGACGACCTGCTTGCTGGCCGTGGAGAGCACGTGCACCCCCGCGATCTCTCCTCCGGCGCAGGGCGTGGTCGTGACCACGGAGACGGCGGGGGTTGCGGGGGCGAAGAGGTCTCTGACGCCTGCGGCTGCGGCGTCGCCGGCGGTGGGCGTGGCGTAGATCCGCACGTGCACCGGCGTGAGGTTCTGGGCCTCGAGGGACGCGCGGAGGTCGGCGAGAGCAGCAGGCAGCTGTTGGGCCGCGAGCTGCCCTTCGGGGCGCCAGCTGGACGGGATCAGGACGGAGGGGCCGGTGGGCATGGCCAGGGAGGATAGACGAGAGTCAGCCGGGGTCGCGGGGTGCGCACCAGCGTGGGCGGCGCAGGCCTCAGTTCCCGGTGGGCGGCGGCGGGGCCGGAGGGTTCTGCTGACCGATGCAGTACAGGCTGTCCGGGGCCGGGTAGGCGACCCCGAACGTCGTGCACATCTCGTCCGGGAAGCCGAGCGAGCGGTCCTCCCAGTTGTCCCAGGAGCACCACGTGCGGAACTGCTCGCCCGCGTTCACCGTGAAGTCGCCGGGCTCGAAGTTGTAGATGACTGGCTCGTAGCGCATGTCCTCGTCCCAATCGACCTCGTACAGGCCGGGGTTCACGAGGTCGCCCGCCGCGTTCAGCAGGTCCACCTGGTAGTGGCTGCCGTACTGATGCATGTGGCCGCCCATGGAGAGGATCGTCGAGTCCTGTTCCCAGCCGCAGTCGAAGTTCACGGTCGTCTCTTCCCC
>JAGSHC010000177.1 GCA_023954745.1 Deltaproteobacteria bacterium
GACCTTGGAGATCCCATGTCTCACTCACGCCTCTTCTTGTCCGCTGCCCTCCTGGCGCTCTTTGGAGCCCCGCTCGTTGCCTGTGGCCCCGGTGACATCACGGCCCACGTCACCCAGGAGCCCTGCCAGAACATCGATCTGGACGACCCGCCCGAGGTCGCGCTGGAGAGCGAGAGCGACGGCGCTGCGGTGACGGTCACCCGCAAGTCGGCGCCACGGTCCAGGACGTGTTCAGCGGCGCCACGAAGCGGATCTCCGCGTCCGTCATCATCAACGCTACGGGCCCATGGACCGACGCGACCGTGTCCATGACCGCGCGCCCGCCCAGCGAGGACGACGAGGAGCCGCCCACTCAGCCGCGCAAGCTCCTGCGACCCACGAAGGGCGTGCACATCGTGGTGCCCAAGGACGTGCTCCCCGTGAACTACGCGGTGGTGTGTTTCCACCCCGACGACGGCCGCGTGCTCTTTGCGCTTCCCTGGTCGGACGCCACCTACGTGGGCACCACGGACACCGACTTCGAGGGAGACCCGGGGGCTGTGCGCGCGGAGCGAGCCGACGTGGAGTACCTGCAGGCCGCCATGGCCAAGTACTTCCCGCAGCACCCCATCACCGACGACGACATCATCTGCACCTGGGCGGGCCTGCGGCCGCTCGTCTCCCCCGAGCCCATCGAGGGCAAGGAGATGGACGAGTCCCAGGTCTCCCGCGAGCACACCCTGGTCATCGGCGAGAGCGGTCTCATCACCATCGCCGGGGGCAAGCTGACGACCTACCGGCTCATGAGCAAGGAGGTCGTCGACAGCGCGGTGAAGATGCTTCGCTTGCGGGGGCAGCTTCGGCGGCGTCTCAACCCGGCGCGGACCGAAGAGGAGCCGCTCCCCGGCGCGGTGAGCTGGCCCGAGAACGATGACCACGAAGTGGTCGCGCGACAGATCAAGGATGTGGGCGGCGAACACCTGGCCCACGCCTCGGCCCGCTTGCTCGCGGACACCTACGGAATGAAGGGCGCGGATGTCGCGCGGCGGGTCCGGCAGGACAAAGAGCTCGCGGCGCCGCTCGTGCCGGGCCGGGCCGAGATCCTCGCCCAGGTGGACCACGCGGTGCAGGACGAGCTTGCGAGCACCGTCACCGATGTGCTGAAGAACCGCACGACGCTCTTCTACCGCTGTCCCCATCAGGGCCTGGCGGCGGCTCCGACCGTGGCGGACCGGATGGCGGTGCTGCTCGGATGGGACTCCGCCACGCGGGACGCCATGGAGGCCGCCTACCGCGAGGAGGTCGACGACTCCCGCCGCTGGCGACTTGACCCGCCCACCCCAGCGACGGACGAGCCCCCTGTAGAGTAGAAACGGGGAGCTGGAGGAGCAGTGGCCGAAGGACTGGTCGCCGTCGCAGACGAGGCAGAGCTCACCGCCCTGCTCGGCGGCGAGGTACCACCCGTGGTGGTCATCACGGCGAGGGAGGCTGTTGGACGCGCTGCGTTCCCCTTCATCAAGCCGTTTCGGCGCGACCACCCCGAGACGGTGGTGCTTCAGCTCGACCCCGGCGCCGTCTCGTGGCGCGTCGAAGAGGACCAGCTGCGCAGCGGGTACGACGCCGCGATCGCCAGCCTCGATGCGATCGACGAGGACGAGGTCGAGGCCCTGCGCACACGCCGGGTGGAGCTGGCTGCCGCGCGGGAGAGCGCGACGGAGCGGCGGGTGGGCCTGTTCTGCGAGCAGCGATCTGCCTGGGACGAGATCGCGCGAGGGATCACGGCCAAGGGCTTCGTCGTGGCCCGGGTCAGTGAGCCCCTCGACCTGTTGCGCTCCGTGCGGAGCGGACCGGTTCTCCACCTGCTCGTGGCTCAGCACGACCTCAGCGAGGACGTCCTGGACCTGGTCCTCGCGGTGCAGCACTACCACGCGGGCATCGACTGCTACGTGCCCGTCATCGAGGGGGAGGCGCAGGCGGCGCTGGCGTCGCTGGAGCTTGCCCGGGTCGGGCACGCGGTCGACAGCGTCGAAGACGACGGTCTGGGGGAGTTCCTGGCCTCGGCATGGACCCGATGGCTGCTGGGGCCGTCCCGGGGGGAGTCGCCGACCTACACCGCGGCCGAAGCCCTCAAGACCCTGGTGGTCGACGACGACGACGCGGTGCGCCGCGCGACCATGGAGGCTGCATCCACCGACGCCGGGGTCGTCACGGAGGGTGCGGCGTCGATGGAGGAGGCTCTGGCGCGCATCGACGCTGGCGGGGTCGACGCGGTCATTGTGCGCCTCGGACTGCCCGACGCCCCCAACATCCAGTCCGTCCTTCGCCTCCGCGTGGGGCGTCCGTTCCTGCCCGTCGTCGTGCTCGCGGACGACCCTGCCACCCATGATGGGCGCCTCGCCATCAGCGCCGGCGCTCAGGACGTCCTCGAGCGTGGTGCTCCGGACCGGCTTCTCCCGGTGCGGCTCCGTGACGCCTGCTTTCGCGCCTCCCATCTGGCTCGGGCCGAGGGGTACGCGGAGCGTCTCGAGGCGGCCGAGGAGAAGCTGCGTCAGCTCAACGTCAGGCTCCGCCTGGCCAACACACGCCTCGAGCAGCTGGCGTCGCACGACCCGCTGACCGGATTGCTCAATCGCCGCGGTCTCGAAGACGTTCTCCTTGCAGAGCAGGCACGCGGAGCCCGGATCGGCGGTCCTCCGTTGGCGGCGCTGCTCGACCTCGACGACTTCAAGGCGGTGAACGACCGCTTCGGTCACCACGTGGGGGATGAAGTGCTCCGCCGGGTCGCGGCGCGGCTCTGCGGAGCAGTGCGACCGAGCGACCACTGCGCGAGGATCGGAGGCGACGAGTTCCTCGTCCTGTTCCCCGGGGCCGACCTCGACCGGGCCGAGGAGATGGCCGAGCGGCTGCGGGAGGCAGTGAGCGCGGGGTCCCTCCTCGGGGGGGGCGAACCCCTGTCCCTCAGCGCAAGCGTGGGCATCGGCGGGCTGCACAAGACCGATCTGGGCCTCGACGAGGTCCTGATGCGCCTTCGCCCCGGGCTCCGGGAGAGCAAAGAGAACGGCAAGGACCGCGTTCGGGTGTTGCCCGGCTGACCCGCGGTCATTAGTCTGCGGCCATGCGGAGAGCAAGGACTGAGCAGGCAAAGGAGCAGCGTCGCGACGCCATCTTGGGGGCAGCGGTCACCCTGCTCGATCGAGACCGCTACGACGCCGTGACCATGGCGGCCGTGGCTCGTGAAGCCGGCATCGCCAAAGGCACGACTTATCTCTACTTCAGGACCAAGGAGCAGCTCTTCCTCGCGCTTCTCGAGGAGGAGTACTCGGGGTGGTTCGGAGCCGCCCGGGTCGCGCTGCGTGCACTCCCCGAAGGCGCCTCTCTCGCGAGGGTGACCGATGCTCTGGTGGCCACGGTGGGGGACCGCCCCCGCTTTCTCGCGCTCATGCAACTCCTGCACGTCGTGCTCGAGCAGAACATCAGCGTCGAGACAGCCCTCGCGTTCAAGACGCGGCTGCGGGATGAGGTCACGGGCCTTGCCCTGGTGCTCTCCGAGGTCACCGGGATGGAGATGATGCGGGCGGGCAAGCTCCTCATGCACTTGCACGCGGTCGTCATCGGCCTGCGGCAGCTGGCACGCCCCTCTCCCAGTGTGGCTGAGGCACTCTCGCGGGACGATCTCGCGGTGATGCGGGTGGAGTTCGATGTGGAGCTCAAAGTGGTCCTGCACGATCTTCTGCGGGCCGCGACCTCGGCGGTGACACCGTGAGCGCGCCTCCGATCGGCGCCCGGCCCCCCGAGGTTCTCGCTCCCGCCGGCGGGCGTCCCCAGCTTCGCGCTGCCATCGAGGCAGGTGCCGACGCCGTGTACTTCGGGCTGACCCGCTTCAACGCCCGGGCTCGCGCCGCGAACTTCGCGCCCGAAGAGCTCGCCGACATCATGGGCACGCTGCACGAGCGGGGCGTCATGGGCTTCGTGACCGTGAACACCCTCGTGTACGACGAAGAGCTCGACGATGTGGCGCAGCTCCTCGAGCATCTCGCGGCCTGCAAGGTCGACGCCGCCATCGTGCAGGACCTCGGCCTCACGGCCCTCGCGAGGCAAGTGGCACCTGCGCTTCCGTTGCATGGCTCGACCCAGATGACCGTGACGTCCGCAGAGTCCGCGCGACTCGTGGGGCGCCTGGGACTCGAGCGGGTGGTCCTGGGTCGGGAGCTGTCGGTCCGGGAGATTCGCGAGGTCGTGAAGGGCACGGATCTCGAAGTCGAGGTGTTTGTGCACGGCGCGCTCTGCGTCTCCTACAGCGGGCAGTGCTTCTCCAGTGAGGCGTGGGGAGGGCGCAGCGCGAACCGCGGCCAGTGCGCCCAGGCGTGCCGGTTGCCCTACGACATGTTGGTGGACGGGAAGCGGGAGGACCTCGGTGAGCTGCGGTACCTGCTGTCACCTCAAGACCTCGCGGGGATTCATCACGTGCCCGCGCTCATGGAGGCGGGTGTGTCCTGCTTCAAGATCGAAGGGCGGCTCAAGGGACCCGAGTACGTCGCCGCCACCACCGCGGCGTACCGGCGCGCCGTCGACAGCGCATGGGAGGGGCGCGAGCTCGCCTGGGAGCGCGGCGACCAGGTGCGCCTCGAGCAGGTGTACTCGCGTGGGCTCACGCCGGGCTTCCTTGACGGTCCACGCCACCAACGGCTGGTCCAGGGGCGCTTTCCCCGGCACCGTGGTGTGCGCACCGGAGAGGTCATCGCCGTGGCGGGCCGTGGCGTCACCGTGTCGTTGCAGGGGCCCATCAAGGCCGGGGACGGGGTCGTCTTCGACGCAGGGCGAGCTGAAGAGGCCGAGACCGGCGGGGTCGTGTTCCAAGTCCTCCGCAACGGCGCACCCGTGCAGGGCGAGGTGAGCGAGGGCCAGGCGCTCTTGCTCTTCGGCCGCGGCTTCGACGCCGATCCCGTGAGCAGCGGGGACAAGGTCTGGCGCACGAAGGACGCAACGCTGCGGGGCACCCTCGAGCCCATGTGGTCTGGGGCGGTGCATCGGCGGTCCCCCGTCTCGGCCCGCGTGACCGGGGCCCCCGGGCGCCCCCTGACGCTGCGGCTGGTGGACGACGCGGGCCGCGCCGTGACCGTGCATTCGGAGCAACTGCTCCAGGAAGCCCGCGGCAAGGCCCTGGACGAAGGAGTCCTTCGCGCGCAGCTGGGGCGTCTCGGCGGCACGGTGTTCACCCTCGACGCACTCGACGTGGATCTGGACGGCGCCTGCTTCCTCGCCGTATCTGCCCTGAACCGTCTACGCCGCGCGGCGGCCGAGCAGCTCCTCGCGGTGCGTCACGACCTCAGGGTGCGGGACGTGACGGAGCCTGACTCCGCCACTCCGGTGCGGGTCGCCCTCACTGACCCGCCGCGACGGTGCGTCGTGCCGACTCCGACCGAGCCGGTGCTGACGGTCCTCTGTCGCTCGCCCGAGCAGGTGGACGCTGCCTTGGCGCTACCCGAGGTCGCGGCCGTGGCGGTGGACTACCTCGAGGTGAAGGGGCTTGGCGGCGCCATCGAGCGAGTGAAGGCTGCGGGCAAGGAGGCCATCGCCGTCTCGCCGCGGGTGCTCAAGCCCACCGAAGAGAACCTGCGCGCCTTTCTGCTCAAGCTCGGGGCCGATGCGATCCTCGTGCGCAGCCTGGGGCTCCTCGAGTCGCTGCTCTCCGAGCAGGTCAAGACGGTGCCGGCGCTCTACGGCGACTTCAGCCTCAACTGCACCAACGCCACCACCCGGGACCTGCTCCTCGACGCGGGGCTCACGCGCCTCGCGCCCGGGCACGACCTCAACGCGGCGCAGTTGGCCGCCCTGGTGACTCCCGACACGGCGGGACGGCTCGAGCTCATCGTGCACCACCACTTGCCCATCTTCCACACGGAGCACTGCGTCTTCGCGCGCTTCCTCAGTGAGGGGGACAACCGGAGTAACTGCGGGGCGCCCTGCGAGCACCACGAAGTGCACCTGCAAGGGCGCGATGGCAAGCGTCACCTCGTGCGGGCCGACATGGGGTGTCGCAATACGGTGTTCAACGCGGACGCCCAGTCCGGGCTGCGCAACCTGACCTCGTTCCTGGACGCTGGCTTCCGTCGCTTCCGCATCGAACTCGCGGACCACCAGGCCGCGGATGTGGCGCCGCTGGTGCGTGCGTACTCGCGGGCGCTTTCGGGAGAGGTCGGCGGTCTCGCCGCCTGGCGGGGACTGGAGTCGTCGAGTCGGTATGGCCTCACCACCGGGTCCCTCCGCATCGTGAACGAGCCGGTCACCGTCAAGACCCCGGGCTGGGTGTCGCAACACGGCTGAACGTCTTGCAACGTCCCGTCGCCCTCCCAGGGGCCCGTCGCCTCGTCGTGGGTCCAGGGCTCTTGATTATTTGTGGATGTAAGGGTCTGTATTTGCAGCCCAATGCCATCGGAGCGGGTCCGAGCCCGAGGCCCAGCGGACCCAGTTGGCACCATCGTCGCAATGCCTCTCTGCGGCCGTGCAGAACACCCCATGACGAGGTGTTCCGGCCGGAGAACGCACCATGGAAATCGACACCTTCTTCGACGAGCGCACCTGGACCCTCACCTACGTCGTGTGGGACGAGGCCACCCGCGACGCCGTCATCATCGACCCCGTCCTCGACTTCGACCCGTCCAACGGGCGCACCTGGACGGACTCGGTCAGCGAGGTCCTGGCCTTCGTGAAGGACAAGGACCTTCGCGTGCACTGGCTCCTCGAGACCCACGCCCACGCCGACCATCTCTCGGGCTCTCAGGAGCTCAAGAATGCCCTCGGCGCGAAGGTGGGCATCAGCTCGGGGATCACCGCCGTGCAGCAGGTCTTCAAGGGGGTCTTCGACTTCGAGGGCATGCCCACCGACGGGAGCCAGTTCGACAGGCTGCTCGGCGACGGCGAGACGATCTCGGCTGGGTCGCTCGATGTGAAGGTGATTCACACCCCTGGCCACACCCCCGCATGTGCCTCGTTCCTGGTGGACGATGCGGTGTTCACCGGCGACGCCATCTTCATGCCCGACTCGGGCACCGGGCGCTGCGACTTCCCGGCAGGCTCGGCGGAGGACCTGTACGAGTCGGTGCACGACAAGCTGTATGCCCTGCCGGACGACACGCGGGTGTTCGTGGGCCATGACTACCAGCCCGGTGGGCGGGATCTCGCCTTCGAGACCACCATCGCCGCCGAGAAGACCGGCAACATCCAGCTGCAGGGCGACACGCCGCGCGCCCAGTTCGTGGAGTTCCGCACGAAGCGGGATGCGGGGCTCAATGCACCGAAGCTGCTGTTCCCGGCGGTGCAGGTGAACATCCAGGCAGGCCACCTGCCGGAGCCCGCGGAGAACGGGACGCGCTACCTGAAGATTCCGCTGGCCTGACCCACTCGGCCAGACGGAGTGGGGGGTAGGCGCGGCACCTCCTCAGCGGCGTCTACTCGCAGGACGGGCCCGGCAGTGCAAACGGGCCGTCCTGCTCCCTCCACCACGACACGGGTTGCGACTCCGGTCCCGCGTAGGGATCGACGGCCGCCCCGTCCGGCTGCACCTCCACCTCGAAGTGCAGATGAGGAGTCGAGCTGTTGCCCGAGCTGCCGATGAGGCCGAGCTCGGCCCCGCAGCTCACGTCGTCCCCCAGCTCCACGAGGACGGAGTCCCGCATCAGATGCCAGTACTTGGTGCGGGTGCCGTCGTCGTGCTCGAGGATGACGTGGTTGCCGATGATGGGGTTCCCGTCGCAGGACACGCCCTCGAAGGTGGCGTGGCAGCGGTCGTACTGGTCCTGCTCGATGGAGACCACCGTGCCCGGTGCGGCCGCGACCACGGTGGCTGAGCCGTCATCCATCGTCGTGAAGGCGCCCTCGAGGATGAAGTCGCTCCCGTCGTGCTCGTCGTAGCAAGCGGGGAAGCCGTCGCCGGCGTAGTTGGTGCAGTTCGCGGCGGCCAGCGGGTTGTCGTCGAACACCTCCGGGTCGTGGTCGTATCCCACGACGGACTCGATGAGCCACGCCTCGGCGACGGGGAAGGCGAAGAGGAGCCGGTCATCGACGGGCTCGGTTGCGTCGTCGTCGTCGTCGGCGGCGGGGGCCGTCGGACAGCCCAGACTTGAGAGCACCAGGAGGAGCGTGAGAGCGCGCACGGCGCGAGTCTATCCCGCGGCGGGCATGGCCGGCGCGGGTCTTGCGGCCCGGGTCAGGACGTAGAACCCCCGCTCGAGGGCTTCCTACTCCTCGGCGGCGAAGGCGGTGAACGAGATCCTGACGGCGACGTCACCCAGGCTCTCGCTCTGGACGTCGGCCTCGGCGAGGCCGAGCAGACTCCCATCGCTCCAGAGCAGCGAGAGCGGAGCTGCATCCCCGATGCATCCGGTGAGCTGCAGGTCAGCCGTTCCGGGCACGGCGACGGGCTCCCAGCTCCCAGCGCAGGAGAGGCTGAAGTCGCAGCTGAGAGCCCCGCCGACGTCTCCCCCGTCCACTGTGGCTTCGATGCTTCCCGTGCACACCTGGGTGCCGATGCTGTCGGCGGCGAAGGTCCCGGAGGTGGTGCCCAAGTAGTCCCCGTCCTCCCCGGCCGCGATGTCGTCATCGTCCCCCATGGACGAGTCGTCGTCGTCAGAGCCGCTCCCTCGTCGTGGCGTGCACCCGCCGGCGAGCACGATGACGAGGACCAGCACCAGCCACGGGGAACGCATGACTGCAAGGTACCAGCCGCCCCTGCAGGGCCTGTAGGCTTCCGTCCCATGCACGCCCTGCCTCATCCTGCCCCTGCTCGCGCCCGCGCTCTTCATCATGCCGCGGTGCGGGAGCGCATCGACAGCCTGCTGGAGGGGGAGGACGACTGGGTCGCAGCCATGGCGACGGTGGTGGCTGAGATGCATCACGCCTTCCGCGCCTGGCACTGGACGGGCTTCTACCGCGCGGTGTCGCCGGCGTTGCTGGTCATCGGGCCCTATCAAGGAGGTCATGGCTGCCTGCGCATCCCGTTCGACCGCGGAGTGTGCGGGGCTGCGGCGCGGTCGCGTCGCACCCAATTGGTGCCCGATGTGCACGCGGTCGCCGACCACATCGCGTGCAGCAGCAGCACCCTGAGCGAGATCGTGGTTCCCGTGCTTCGTCCCGACGGGACGGTGTTGGCCGTCTTCGACGTCGACAGCGACCTCCCCGCGGCGTTCGATGCCGTCGATCAGGAGCACCTGGAGTCGCTGTGCGCGATGTTGGGAGCGCGCTTCGGGGGCTGACGGGGTTTCCGTCGCGGGCCTCCCAGAGGCTCAGCCCCACTCGTTCACGAAGGCATCGCTGAGGCCGAGCTCCTCGCCCGCCTTCTGCCTCGCCGCGAGCTCTCGGCACTCGGCAGGCGAGCGGGTGTCCAGGCGCGGAGGCACGACGGGGACCCGATCGGGGATCTCCTCTTCGGGCTCGCCCACGTACTGCACTCCGAGTCGAATTCCAGCGTCCCCCAGGGCGCCCGAACGCGGCAGGCTCTTCACCTTCTTGCGCGGCTTCGTCATGAGCCCAGGATAGCGCTCCGCGAGTCAGTGGAAGCAGACCTACACTGCCGCCTCCTCTCACCACGGACCTCCCATGGACCTCGTCTCCTACGACCCCGCCACCTCCGAGCCCGTGGGCGCGGTCCCCGTCACCCCCGCCGAGGACGTCGCCGCCATCGTGGGGCGCGCTCGGGAAGCGATGCCTGCCTGGCGAGACCTGGGTGCGGACGCCCGGGCCGCGCTGCTCGTGCAGGCGGGGCCGGTGTTCTTGGCCCGCGCCGACGCTCTGGGTGAGCTGCTCTCTCGCGAGCAGGGCAAGCCGCTGCGCGAGGGCGTGGGCGAGGTGAAGTCCTGCGGCTGGGGTCTGCGCGAAGAGCTGGACGACATCATCGCCGCCCTGGCGCCCGAGACCCTGGAAGACAAGCGCACCCGCACGGTCCTGCACCGGGACCCCTTTGGGGTCTGCGCCGCCATCACGCCCTGGAACTTCCCCATCAGCATGTGCGCCTGGATGGTGATTCCTGCGCTCATGGCGGGGAACACGGTGGTGATGAAGCCCAGCGAGGAGACGCCGCTCATCGCCCAGGCCTACGCGGATGTGCTCAACGAGTTCCTACCCCAGGGGGTGCTCCAGGTCGTCCATGGCGGGGACGCCGTGGGGAAGGCCCTCGTGGCTGCGGAGGTGGACCTCATCGCGTTCACGGGGTCGCGCGAAGCGGGCAGTCACATCCTCGCGGCGGCCAGCAAGGACCTCAAGCGCGTGATGCTCGAGCTCGGCGGCAAGGACGCCATGGTGGTCCTGGACGACGCGGACGTGAGCAAGGCCGCGCGCTTCGCGGCCCGCAACAGCTTCCGGAACTGCGGGCAGGTGTGCGTCTCCACCGAGCGCATCTACGTGCACGAGGACATCGCGCCCGCCTTCGAAGAAGCCCTCACGGCCGAGGCGAAGGGCTTCGTGGTCGGCCGCGGCCTCGACGCCGCCACGAAGGTGGGGCCCATGATCAACCGCCATCAGAAGGAGCATGTGCTCGGTCAGGTGAGGAGCGCGGTGGCGGACGGGGCGCGGCCGCTGCTGGGCCACGAGCAGGCGGACTCCCCCGAGGAGGGCAACTTCGTGCGCCCCATCGTGCTGGCGGACGTGGGACCGGACCTCGACATCATGGTGCGAGAGACCTTCGGCCCGGTGGCGTGCATCGACACCTTTGCCACGGACGACGAGGCCGTGGCCAGCGCAAACCGGGGCATCTACGGACTCGGGGCGGTGGTGTTCGGCGGAGACCTCGAGCGAGCCGCAGCGGTGGCTCGGCGGCTCGACGCGGGGATGATCGGCGTGAACCGGGGCGTGGGTGGCGCCGGCGGCGCTCCCTGGGTGGGCGCGAAGCAGAGCGGGTACGGCTTCCACTCAGGCCGCGATGGCCACCGGCAGTTCGCCCAGGTGCGCATTGTGTCGCTGCCGGTCTAGACCGCCGGGGGGCCGGACCATTCACCGTCCAGTGGACCGTTCAAAGGGGCCTCCCCGTGGGCACGCCGTAGGGTCTGGATCCCGAGAGGACGTAGCTCCTGGCTGCATCGTGCGCCGTTGGCACGACCGTTGCTCCTTCCCTCCGCAGAACCGGCCCACGCCGGAGGAGGTGACCCATGAGCAACCTGACCCCGATCCCCGAGCCGAAGTACGGCCTCCTCGAGCAACTCATCGCGACGATCGTCATCGTCGGCTACCACGTGCTGCGCAGCATCGCGTCCCTCGGGAGGCGGTGAGCCGCCACTGGTGGCGGAGGACGGACCTCCTCGTGGCTCAGTGGAGGCCGAGCTCGGTCATGCGCAGCTTGAGCCCGCGCGCCGAGACCTCGAGAAGCCGCGCCGCCGCCGAGAGGTCCTCGGCCCCGTCGAGAGCGGCCCGGATCTGCGCTCCGGTCAGGTCGCGCGCCTTGCGGACGCGGGGGCTGGATTCAATGAGGGCATAGAGCGACGTCTTGCTGATCCCGAGGGCCTTCGCGGT
The DNA here is from genome assembly GCA_023954745.1 of Deltaproteobacteria bacterium. Taxonomy (GTDB): domain Bacteria; phylum Myxococcota_A; class UBA796; order UBA9615; family UBA9615; genus JAGSHC01. The sequence goes on from JAGSHC010000177.1 coordinate 11,479, forward strand.
GGCTGTGGGCCTGAAGTCGTGGGCCCGCAGCGCAGCGAGGAGCGCGTCCTCGTCAATCTGGGCCGGCCGGGCGGCCGCGGACCTCGAGGGGGAAGGCAGCTTCTGTGCCGAGGCCGGCCCATCACTCGGCCCCCCCAGCGCGCGCTCCACGGCGGGGGTCATCTGCAGCGCGTCTGCTCCGCGGGAGGCGATGACGAGCTGTCGGGCGACGTTGCGTAGCTGTCGCACGTTCCCCGGCCAGGGGGCCCGCACCAGACGGGCCACGAGGCCCGGCTCGAGCCAAGGGTCGGCGCCCTTGGGGGCGGGCTGGAGTCGATGACTCTCGCCCACGGTCGCCAGCTCGTCGGCGAGGAAGTGGAGCAGGAGCAGAGCGACGTCTTCCCGCCGCTCGCGCAGCGGCGCCACCACCAGCTCGAAGCCCGACAGCCGGTGGAGGAGGGGGAGCCGGAAGGAGCCGCCCTCTACCGCGTCTTCCAGGCGGGCATCGGTCGCCGCCAGCACACGCACGTCGACGGCCACGGGTCGGTCCTCGCCCACGGGGGTGACTTCGCCCGTCTCGAGCGCGCGGAGGAGCATGGTCTGGAGCTCCGGCGGGGCTTCACCGATCTCGTCGAGGAACAACGTGCCCCCGTGGGCCTCCCGGAACAGCCCGCTGCGACTCCGGTCCGCACCCGTGAATGCGCCCCGCTTGTGCCCGAACAGCGCGGAGGCGGCCGTCGATGGCGTGAGCGCTGCCATGTTCACCGTGACGAACGGGCCCGTGCGGCGGCTGCTTCGCTGGTGGATGGCCTGGGCCACGAGCTCCTTGCCGACGCCGGACTCTCCCCGGATGAGCACGGACACGTCGAGGTCAGCGACCTGTCGAATCTGCCGGCGGACGCGGTCGATGGCATCGGAGATCCCGACGACGCCACACCGGTCCTTTTCGGGCTCGGACGCGAGCACCCGGTGGGCGAGGAGGGTGGCTCGACCGCCCACCTCGAGCACGACTCCGCGATCGAGGGCGGCTCCGCCCCATGTGGTCGCGCTCGCCAGCGCCTGGCCGTCGGCCACCAGCCCCGCGCCTGCGAGGTTTGGCTCGACCCGCAGCGTCCCCCGGCTCACCGTCAGACCCGTGGGCTTGCGGGAGATGTACGGGTCATCGAGGGGGCCTTGGGTGCCTTGGAGGTCGACGAAGTCTGGCGAGCGTCGTGAAAGCTCGGTGGTCCCGCGGGTCGGCAAGGTGCAGCGGGCGCCCACGCGCTCGGGGATCCCATGGGCCAGCAGGGTGAGCACGACCCTCCGCGTCGGTCCGCTGGACGTGGCCCTGTTGCCGGGCTGGAGTGTGGTTTCGTCGTGGGCCATGCGGGGCAAGGATGCCAGGGGCCATCCCCTCGGTCAGGCGGACAGGTCCAGGAGCGGCACCCAAGACCGAAGCCAGGGCGCTGGCTCGCGGATCCCGAGGCCGGCGAGCTGCGTGAGAGCAACGTCGACGCCCGCGGCGTCCCTCCCCGAGTGAGCGACGACGGCATCAATGACAGCCCGGAGGAGGGGGAAGTCCTCCACCACGAGGGCGCTCAGTGCCACTGAGTGCGCGGCGTGGACGGCGTCAGGGTCGCCCAGGGCGGCGGCGGCGCTCATGCGCAGGGCTGAGCTGTAGATCCTGCCCGTGTCGCCGAAGAAGCCGAGGGAGCCCACCGAGCGCGCCACCTCCCGAAGCAGCCTGCGGCGCTCGGCCCCCGTCGCTTCCTGGGCCGCCGCGAGGGCCGTGGAGCCGAGGAGGATTCTGTGCAGCGCTCGGTTGGTTCCGCTGTTCAGGGCCCCGCTGCGTCGGATGGCGCGCCGTGCTGCCCGCAAGGTCTCGTAGGCCCGCTGTCCCTCCCCGCGGTACAGAGCGACCCGCGTCCGGCAGGTCAGCTCGTAGAAGCCCATCAGGTCCAGGGCGTCGCTGCTGCGATTCCACAAGCGCATCGCGCGCCCAACCTCGGCCTCGGTCCGGTCGGGACTCCCCAACATCAGGTCCGGCAAGTACCAGGTCCCCACGATGGCGTGGACCTCGAGGGCAACGTCGCCACGAGCGCGGCCGTCCGCGACGACCTGGGCCACCCGGTCCGCCCCCTCGTCGATCGCCCCCTTCGCCAGGGTCAGGGGAGCCAGAAACATCCGCGCCCACGCCAGGTTCGCGGCGCCGCCGGCGACGTCGGTCTCCAGGAGTTTCTCAGCCCGCTGCAAGAAGGCTTCGGCCGGGAGGTGACTGCCCTGCTGGATCAGGGCGACGCCCCGGTAGACCAGCGCGAACGACAGCCCTTCGCTCTCACCGGTCTGCTCGGCGATGCGCTTCGCCTCGGCGAATGCGCGGTCGCCCCGCCCTCGGCCGCCGGGCTCGAGCTGCGAGATGAACGTCTCTGCTGCCATGGCGGACACCTGCTGGCGGCGGGTTCCTTCTCGCAGCGCCATGAACGCGCCTCGGGACAGCAGGTAGAACGCGAGAATCTGGTCGGTGACGATTGCTCCGAACCCGGGGTAGAGGAGGGCTTCGACACGCTCCCTCCCCTGAGGGGGCACGTCGCCGTCATCCCGCTCTCGGACCTGGAGTCCTGCGATCCGTGACCGGAGCCGCCACCAGAGCGCGCCCAGGATCTGACGCCACGCCGACCTCGGGAGAGCGAGCCCCAGCTCATC
>JAGSHC010000357.1 GCA_023954745.1 Deltaproteobacteria bacterium
AGCGCGGCACCGCAGGACGCCACCGCAACGTGCAGCCGCCAGGCCAGGGGCTGGGTCTCCCCGAGGATCTGCACCAACGTGACGCGAATCAGGTGGGACAGCGGCATGTGCGCGCCCCAGTCGTTCTCCGTCGGGGTGATGGAGCGGAGCAGGATCCCCAGGGGGCCCGAGCCGTTGAACTCCTCGAGCTCGGTGGAGCTGAGGTCGCGCACCTCGATCCCCCAGAAGGTCGCCACGAGGGCGGCGCCGAGGCCCAGGGCGGGGCCTGCGAGGGCGGCTCCCGGGGGCCGCGTCACGGAGGGTCCTCCCCGCGGATCACACAGCGGAACCCGACGTCGTCGAGGGGGCGCTCTGGCGCGGGGTCCTCGAAGAGCCCGTTGCGCATGGCCTCCTGATCCGATCGGAAGGAGCCGCCAGCGAGGAGGAAGCCTGGGAGGGAGCGGCCGTAGGGGTAGTCGCCATCGCGTGTGGGACGGGTCGCCCTGCGCACCCACTCCGCAGCGTTGCCCCCCATGTCGTCGAGGCTCATGGGGGAGCGGCCGGAGTAGAAGCTCCCCACCGGAGCGAGGCCTTCGTAGCCATCGGACGACCCGGCGGCGTTGGCTGCACCGGGGAGGGGCTCGTCGCCCCAGGGCCACGTCACGCGCACCTCGCTGACGCCGCGCCACCACGACCCCAGCACCTCCCACTCCACCGAGTTGGGCAGGTCCCCTGTCCAGACCCGATCCCCGGAGGACACGCCGTCGGCGAGCCAGCGGCAGTAGGCCAAGGCCTGCTCTGGGGACACTCCCACCACCGGCAGCCAGCCTGCTTCCGGGTCTGCTTCTGGGGCCTTGGTCTCGGGTGGCGCTGGGGCGGGGGCGTTCTCGGACGCCCCCTCAGTGAGGTCTGCGCATGCCCCGTCGGCGACGCACTTGTCCCAGTCGCGGCGCGTCGTCTCGGTGCGACTCGCTACCAGAAGCCCGAGCTCAGCCCACACGTACTTGTCCGACGCCGCCAGCTCCCCGGGTGGCGTCTCGGGAGGCATCAGCGGGTACTCCGCAGAGCGGATGTCCGGCCAGGAAAAGGGCGCCATGCAGGGGTGCGTCCACGGGTAGGCCGTGGGATAGAACTCTCCGCCGACCACGAGGTGCTTCGTGTCGAGTGAGCCCCGAGGCCAGTAGGGCGCTCGGTCCTCGCCGCGCAGGAAGCCCGGACCTGGCTCCTCATGGCACAGCTGCCGGGTCCACCGACGGAACGCCAGGGTGGTGCCGCGGAGCAGCAGGAAGTCCTCGTCGCCACGCACCAGGGTCACGTCGTCGGAGAGGTCATCGAGGAAGCGGTCCACCTCCTCTCGGCCGAGGCCGATATGAAGCAGCATCGTCTCGTCGTCGGAGGGGGTGCGGGCGATCTCGTCGATGGCCTCCCCCCGCGAGAGGAGCTCAAAGGTCAGGGCGATGGGGTCGAGGACGACCGAATAGTCCGGCAGGTCGATCCCCCCCAGCTGCGCCGCACCGAGCTCGTCGGTGGCCTCGGCCAGCATCCAGCGGGCGACCCGTGCGTGGTGGAACGCCTGCCGGGGGCGCGAGATCTCCCACAGATTCTCGAGGAAGCCGCGGTCCTCCACCAGGGAGCGGTGCACCCCCTCTCCGAGGTACCCCACCATGCCGAGGGCGATGAGGGTGGCGGGGATGCGACGCGCCACGACGGCGGGCAACCCACGACCTCGCTCCGCATCACGGATGCGCTCGGTCTGGGAGCGGCGCAAGGCGACGTCGAGGAGGGAGGCGACGGCGAGCCCACAGCTCAGCGCGGCCCAGGGGAGAAGGGAGTGCCAGTGGTAGGGCTGGATGTGCTGAGAGATTCGGGTCAGCAACAGCTCGGTGATGGCCGTGCTGAGCCCGATGCTGCCCACCATCGCGGTGGCGGCGCCGAGTCGCGGACGCCAGGTGAGTACTGCGAGGCCGACGACCGTCGCCCCCAGCGGGGACCAGAACATCACCCACCCCTGTGTGGACTCGAGCCGCGCCATCGTCAGGCGGTGGAACGAGCGGGTCCACTCGAGGTATCCGAACTCGGCGTCGCTGCGGGCGTACTCCACGAACGTCTGCCCCATCTCCGGACGGGCCAGCGCCAGGTGCAGAGCGTGGGGCAGACCCATCAGGGCGGCGAGGCCCGCGGCCAGGCCCAGCAAGAGCAGTCCACGCTTGCCGCGCCGGGCCACGAGCAAGGCCCCGAGGGGCACGAGCACGCCCGCCTGGGAGGCGCCGTAGGGGTGGTTCAACGTCGACATCGCGATGCATGCGCCGAGGGTGAGCGCGGCGATGATCTCGCCCCTCCAGGGAGTCGGCGGGCCCGAGTCTCCCCCTCCCACTTGCGCGGTGCGAAGGAGGACGGCGGCCGGGAGCAGGCCCAAGGCCGCAAACTCAGCGCTCAGGTACACGTGGGAGCCCGCCACCTGGCTCCACAGGAAGCCCGGAAACCGCACGAAGAGCATCGCTCCGACGAGAGGACCGAGGAAGGCACCCACCCTGCGGACGGGCGTTCCATGAGCGCCGGGGCTCGTTCCACCGACGAGCACGCGACCGGCGATGTAGACGCACGGCGCCATGCACGAAGTCGCCACGGCCATGCGGGCGGCGATGCCCTCGAGTCCCTCGGCCCCCACGAGCAGCGGAAGCGCGGTCCAGGCGCGACCCCAGGCGTACAGCAGGTTCCAGGAAGAGAACGGAGACGCGCGTCCGTTCCAGATCGCCCACGCGTGGGTGAACGGGTCCATGGAGTCCGAGCTGATCTCGAGGTGCGGCGTGAGGGGGAGCAGGAACAGCAACGAACCAATGAACAGGCCCGCCACCAACAGCAGGTCCACCAGCACGGCAAACCAGCGCAGGCGATCGGGGCGACCACGCCACGCGGTCTCTGGTGTGGAAGGGGACTCTGGTTCAGTCACGGACGCGGGAACTCGGCATGAGCATGCCGATGGAGCATACCTCTCCAGTCGCTCCTTCCCGCAGGATGAGCCGCCGGGCGAGCTCTTCCGACGCCGGTCGGTGGCCCATCAAGGGGAGGGCGCACTCTCCAGCGAGGCGCCATCGCCGCTCGCGGTGGGGTCTCCAAGCCACCGCGCAGGATCCTCGAGCACCGCGACCATGTCGTCGATCCCGGCGCGGGCCGTCAGGCCGTCGGCGATGCGCTCGTCGTAGCTCCATCGGAGGGTCATCACCCGGCCCACGCCGACGGCACCGTCCTCGACGATGGGTTCTTCGCGGGTGGCGCCGACTCCGAGGAACAGAGGACAGTTCCCCCACTCGTAGAGGTGGTGGGTCGGCGCGTCCATGCCGAGGCTGCCGAGGTTGGCAATGAAGCAGGAGCAGTACATGCCGTCGCCGTCGATGAACATGCGGGGGAGGATGTTGTAGTAATCGAGGATGCGGATCACGTACTGGCCGGGGCGAAGCAGGAAGCGCGGCACGACATCGAAGAACGCGTACTCCTTGTCGGTCGAGGTGGTCTCGCCGGACCGGTTCCGGTGCACCTTTGCGTCGATGGCCTTGCAGAAACCTCCGAAGGTCTCGCCCGGCTGCACCGTGTAACGAACCATGGCCAGCTGGCTGGTGGCGTCGAGCTTTGTGCGCTTCATGGAGAAGGTGAGCACCCGGTCGTTGCGTCGGTACATGCGGCGCCCCGAGACGAAGCGGTTCATCTTCGGGTTCTTGCTCAGCGAAACGGCCAGGGCGGCGACGATGGCGTGGGTCGGCCCCGCCCCCCAGGCCTCTCGCGCGGCCGGGAGCCACGCCTCCAGAGCCTCCGCGCGCACCTTGCTCTCGAAGTAGACGATGGACTCGTTCCGCGAGGGCATGACGTACATCATCAGCCGGCGATAGGGGTGGGGGCGGCGGACGAGCTGCCCGTCGTGACGGCCGCGCTTGGCCTCCAGGAGGAGAAGGAGCGTCACCACGCCCCCGACGATCCAGATCCAGCTCATGTCGCAACTCCGTCGGGAAGCCTGGGCCTCCCGTGTTCAGGGTCCCAGGGGCGGCCGGCACCGTCCATGGCGAGTGCCCGGGTTGGGGTACGGTCGGCGTGGAGGTACCCCGTGAACCGGTCGTTCTCAGTTGCGTCTCTCGGTCTCTGCGCGGTGCTCGTCTCGAGCGGCTGCGCGTTCATGAAGCCCTACGACGAGCGGATCCCGCTGTCGGCCGAGGCGGTGGATACGGGGGGCCGCATCGACTCGGAGACGCTCGACTGGCGCATCGAAGGTCAGGACCCGGGCCGAAGTCACGAGATCGTTGCGGTCTTCACTGCCGGAGCGGCTGGGGTCGCCGAGGGCGGAGGGCTCAAGCTGTCTCTGGGGCATGTCCTGCCGACCGAGCAGAGGCTCTACACACCGTTCTCCCTGACAGCGACCTCGGCCGCCTTCTTCAAGATCAACCTGCTCCAGGACGCGCAGGTCACCTCCTCCAACCCGGACGTCGTACTTCGAGTGACGGAGCCCAAGGCCAGCCGCTCGATGAACCAGATGTATGCGTACATCAAGTACAAGCGTCGTGAGGGCAAGGGCGTGCGGGACTCGCTGCTCCGACAGATCGACAACGAGTTCGCGCTGCGCATCGAGGTCGCGAAGGGTGAACTGAAGGCCGGGGACACCGTCCGGGTCGTTCTGGGGAGCAAGAAGGGTCTGGCGCCACCTCATCGGGAGGCCTCTCTGTCGATCCTCGCGCGGCTCGACGGAGACGGAGATGGCACGTTCGGCCTCCTGGAGCCGGCGCCGTCCTTCGATGTGTACTCGGCGCGGCCGGCGAAGGTCTCGTTGCTTGCGCCGTCCTCGCTCCGGCCAGGAGAGACCAGCCGTCTCGTTCTACGCATCGAGGACGACTACTACCTGCACAACCTCGCCCGGTACGAGAGCGCCACGGTGGAACTCAACCCCGTCGATGGACTCGACTTCGTGGGGGACTTCGTGCTCGAGGGGAGCATGGACTCCTGGGAGGGCTGCCTCACCGAGGTCGCGATCACGGCGCGGCTGAAGGAGGCCGTCGCTCCCCAGGTGCAGGAGCCTCCTGAAGGCGAGACGACCCTCGAAGGGGAGGGGACCCTCGAAGCGGAGGGGGCCCTCGAAGGGGAGGAGTCCCTCGAAGGGGAGGAGTCTGCTCCTCCGGCCCCGACGGGCCCCGCGCTGCACGCGGCGGAGGGCGCGGTCGTCCGCATCACCGGGACCGCCACTGTGGACGGCGTGACCTTCCCCATCGAGAGCAATCCCATCGAGCTGGTGCCGGAGGGAGGAGGAGGCTCGTACTTCGGCGACACCCACACCCACTCGGTGCTCAGCTACGACGCGGACCGCCCACCGGAGTACGTGTGGTCACGCATGCGCGACCAGGAGCGGCACGACTGGGCGGCCCTCTCCGACCACGACATGATCGGCGCGGTGCCCTTCGCCTCGAAGACCGGCATCGCGGGGATC
>JAGSHC010000273.1 GCA_023954745.1 Deltaproteobacteria bacterium
CCCGCACCGCGCGAGTGGCCATGGACCCGGCGGCGTCGCTGCCGGACCCTGGCTCGGTCAGGCAGAAGGCGCCGATCCACTCCCCGCTCGCGATCTTCGGGAGGTACTTCTTCTTCTGCTCCTCGGTGCCCAGCTTCCAGATGGGGACGCCGCAGAGGATGGTGTGCGCGCCCATGGACAAGGTCGTTCCAGCGTCGACCCCCGCACGCCCCAGCGCTTCCCCGGCGAGGCAGGTGTCCACGGCAGAGGCGCCACTTCCCCCGTACTCCTCGGGGAAGGGCAGACCGAGGATCCCGAACTCGCCCATGGCCTTCCAGGACTCGGTGAGGAAGACGTTCCCGTCGTCCGCCTCCTGGGACCAGTTGGGGACGAGCACGTCGCGGCCGAAGCGCTCGACAGCATCGCGGAAGCCCAGCTGTTCGTCGCTGAGAGAGAAGTCCATGGCGGTCCTTACGTAGAAGAGGGAACGGCGACGCCGCCGAGCATCACCGAGACGACTGCGTCGCGAGAACGATCGAGCAAGGTGGGATCGTCGGAGTTGAGGAACTGACGAGCCACGAAGCCGGTCAGCAGCACTTCGAGCTGCCCCAGAAGGAGGATGGCGGCGAGCTTGGGGTCTACGTCGTCGCGCACCTCACCAGTGGTCTTGTGGTGGGCGAAGATCGCCTCCAGACCAGCGAGCAGCTCGAGGAACGCCGCGAGATTCGCCTTCTCCAGGAACTTGGGGGACCGCACCACTTCGAGCATCACGACCTCGACGAGGTCGGGTTGCTGCCGCCAGGCCTCCACCAGGAAGCCAGCGATGACCTCGAGCTTGTGGCGCAGCGTTCCCCCCTGGGCATGCACGTCGGTCACGACCTTGAGGACGAGACCCCAGTTCTCCTGGAACAGGGCGTTGAGGATGGCCTCCTTGTTCTCGAAGTAGTGGTAGACGAGGCCGTAGGAGAGGCCGGCTTCGCGGGCGATGTCGCCGACGCGGCTCCCCAGGTATCCGCCGCGAGCGAAGACGACCGTGGCCGCTCGCAGGAGCTGACGGCGCCGGTCCTCGTAGCTCGCCGAGTCCTTCTTTGCCTTTGCCATGCAGGGTGCTCCGCCCACCGACCGCGCGGGCTGCGGCCATCGATTGACTAGTCAATCAACGAACTCTACCTCATCCCCTCGTAACGGGAACCGCGCTGCTCGGACGGACTCGGAGGGGTCCTGGAGTACGGCGGATGCAACGAGAGCGAGACGGTCGGAAGCCCCGCGGCGACGAGGTGGAGTTGACCACCCGGGAGCTGCGCGTGGAGCAGAAGCGGTTCTATTTCAACCTCAAGGAGAACGGTCGGGGGCGGTTCCTCAAGATCGCGGAGGTCTCTGGAGGACGGTCCACGATCATCATCCCTGTGTCCGGGTGGCGAGAGTTCCGAGACCTCCTCGACGAGTTCATCGACGCCGAGTCCGCCACCGAAGGGATCGTGGAGACCTAGAGGGCGCGGTCGGGCTGGGGACCGCCACTAAATCGGGCAATCCGGATAAAGCCTCAGTCAATCAACGGGTTGGATCCCACTTCCCACCAACGTTCCCCAGGTTGTCCACAGCAAGGAGTGGACTACCCACAGCAAGGGTCGGTGCTTGACACCTCCCCCCCTCGCCCGTACCTTCCCGCGCCTTTCAAGATCCAGGAGAGACGTCATGGCCGCCAAGCGCAGCATGCCCCGCAGCAAGAACAAGTCCCGCGCCCGCAAGCCCAGCCGTTCGCGTCGCCTCAAGGCCCAGCTGAAGGCCAAGGAGAAGCGGCGCCAGAAGCGACTTGGCAACGGCTGAGCCGCTCGTCGAGCTGGTCCAACAGGCCAGCGTCGAACAGGCGATCGACGGCCGTCGTTACGGCCGCTTCGACAAAGAGATCCTCCGAGCCGTCACCCCTTCGGGGCGTGCCCTGGCTGTAGTGCGCAAGCGTCGGACGGACGTCGCGCGCCGTGGAGCCGTGCTGCTCGTGCACGGCTTCGCCCAAAACCGATACTCCTGGCACCTCTCCACTCGAAGCTTCGTCAACTACCTCGCGGACGAGGGGTTCGACGTCTTCAACCTCGAGCTGACGGGCCACGGCCGCAGCCGTGAGTACGGCACCACCGCCGCCAGCTCCTTCGATGACTACGTGGACGACGCTTCGTCCGTCGTCGACAGCGTGTGTGCCTATGCGGGCGTCGAAGACGCCTTCGTCATCGGGCACAGCCTGGGAGGAGCAGTTTGCTACGCGGCGGCGTCGCGCGTCCCTCATCGCATCGCCGGTCTCGTGTCCGTCGCGGGTCTCTACTCCTTCGGCGCGAACTCCGTCACCCGGGGAGTGGCCCGCTTTCTCGAAGCGCTCAAACCTCTTCTGCCCGTCGTCCGTCGATTCCGAGCTGGGGTCGCCAGTCGCTTTCTCGGCCGCGCGATCGTGGACCGACTCGAGCAGACCGACAGGCTCTTCGGACTCTTCCCGATGGCGGGCTGGGTTCCAGGCTCCACCGAGCCGCACGTCCTGCAGGAGCGACTCATTCGAGGCTTCGACTGGACCGGGCTCAACATCCTCCTGACCATGCTCGGGTGGGCCGCCGATGGCTCCTTTGAGGGTGAGAGCGGCGTCGACTACGCCGAGGCCTTCAGCAAACTCGACATCCCGCTGCTCGTCATTGCCGGCGACCGCGACCGACTCCTCCCCCCGGCCGATGCACGCCCTGCATACGACTTGAGCGCGAGCCGTGACAAGACCTACAAGCTCTTCAGCCCCGTCAACGAAGAGGTGCACTGGGGGCACCTGGACATCGTTCTCGGGGAGAAGGCCCCCAAGTACGTCTGGCCCTACGTGGCTCGTTGGCTGCTCGATCGTTCGCCGCTCACCCAGTAGGCGATGGGTCCTGGCAGCGGTCTAGACGGCTGCGACCCGGGCCTTTGCGCGCTTGAACATCGACTCCGCGGCGCGAATGCCATCGACCGCGGCGCTCACGATGCCGCCTGCGTACCCGGCCCCTTCGCCGACGGGGTAGAAGCCCTCCACATCGAGTGCCCTGCACTCGTCGTCCCGCAGGATGCGCACGGGGCAGCTGGTTCGTGACTCGACACCCACGAGCACGCCCATGGGCCCGTCGAAGCCGCGAAGGCGGCGCCCGAAGCTATGCAGAGACTGAGCGATCGCATCGGCGACGGGCTCGGGCAAGCAGTCGCGCAAGTTCGACGGGGTGGTGCCCGGGGCGTAGCTCGTCTCCAAGGCGGAGCTGCTGGGTCGCGCGTCGAGGTAGTCCACGACTCGCTGCGCAGGAGCTCGATAGCCGCCGCCTCCGAGGGCGAAGGCCTTCTCCTCCCAGACGTCTTGGAATCGGAAGCCGATGAGCGGATCCTCGGGCGACCCGTAGGGCAGGTAGTCGTCCGGGCGCACCTGCACCACGACCGCGGAGTTGGCGTACTGCCCATCGCGAGTGGAGTTGGCGAGCCCGTTGGTGACGATGTGGCCAGGCAGGTTCGTCGCGCTGACGATGCGACCGCCAGGGCAGTTGCAGAAGGTGTAGGAGCCGCGGCCCCCGCGCCCGTGCCAGGCGAGGTGATAGTCAGCCGGGGGCAGTCCATCTCGGCGCGGGTGCGACGACTTGTACTGAATCCGGTCGATCATCTGCTGGGGGTGCTCGATGCGGACGCCGAGCGCCGTCGACCAGGCCTCCATGGGGATGCCAGCCTCGAGCAGGAAGGCGAAGGTGTCCCGAGCCGAGTGGCCCGGCGCCATGAGGACCGGGGCCCGCCTCAGCTCTTCGCCGCCCTCGAGGCGGACGCCGACGATGGCCTTCCCCTCGCGGAGCAGACCGACGACCTTTGCCCCATAGCGAAGCTCGACTCCCAGCCCTTGGAGGCGCCCTCGGAACGAGCTCAGAATCCGTCGAAGGACATCGGCGCCGATGTGCGGCCGCGCGTCCACCAGGATTCGGGGGTTTGCGCCGAGCTCCACCAGCTCCTTGAGCACGGAGCTGACCTGAGGATTGCGGGTGCGGGTGTAGATCTTGCCGTCGCTGAACGCGCCAGCACCGCCTTCTCCGAAGAGCATGTTCGACTCGGGATCGAGCTCCCCCTCACCCCAAAGCTTCTGGACCTTCTCGGCACGGGGCTCGATGGCCTCACCGCGCTCGAGCAGGATGGGGGGGGCGCCGAGCCGGGCGAGCGCCAGGGCCGCAAAGAGACCAGCCGGTCCCGCCCCCACGACGACCGGACGAAAGCCCTCGGGGAGCGAGGCGATGGACGGAGCGTCGGCGAGGACCCCAGAGGCGCGAAGCGCAGCAGGCTGGGTTCCCTCGTCGACCACCCTGACGTTCGCTCCGCGGGGAGCGCGGGGCCGGGGGGTGGCCTCGTCGGGGATGTCCACCTCGAGCGAATAGACATGGCGCGCCGGCCGACGGCGAGCATCGAGGCTGTGCTTGATGACCACCGCGTTCCGAATCTCAGTGGTCGCTACCCCCAGGATCTGTGCCAGAGCTGCGTCGAGCATGCGCCGGTCGTCCACGACGTGGGGGGCGAGAGCCAGTCCTGTGATGCGATAACGCACGGCCGGGAGTTGTAGCAGACGCCCACCGCCAGCGGTTGCGGCAACTGGGGGGTTCGGTTAGGTTGCGCGCCCGCGCGTGGGAGGGGTGTCTGAGCCTGCCTTCCGCGCGCCGCACCGCACGCTCCCTCCGAGCGCGCAAACCCCCGCATTCACGGAGTTTTCCCCATGGCAATCCGCGTCGGCATCAACGGTTTCGGTCGTATCGGCAAGTGCGTTCTTCGCGCCCTCATCGAGACTGATGGCTTCGAGCCCGTGATCATCAACGATCTCGCCCCCGCGAGCCAGCTCGCGCCGCTGCTGAAGTACGACTCGGTCCACGGGACGTTCCAGCACGACGTCTCCGGGGGAGACGACTTCATCTCCGTGGACGGTGTGAAGATCCCCGTCACCTCGCTTCGGAACCCCGAAGAGGTCCCGTGGGACGGCTGCGATGTGGTCATGGAGTGCACCGGCATCTTCAAGGACCGGGCTGGCGCGGGGCGCATCCTCGCGGGCGGCGCGAAGAAGGTGATCATCTCGGCGCCTGCCAAGGACCCGGACGTGACCGTGGTCTACGGAGTGAACCACGGCGAGGTGAAGCCCGAGCACCAGATCGTCAGCAACGCCTCCTGCACGACGAACTGCCTCGCGCCCGTCGCGAAGGTCCTCTTGGACACGGTCGGAATCGAGAGCGGTCAGATGACGACCATCCACTCGTACACGAACGACCAGAACATCCTCGACCGCTTCCACAACAAGGACCTGCGACGCGCCCGCGCCGCGGCGATGAACATGCTGCCTACCTCCACCGGCGCGGCCAGTGCGGTCTCCATCGTGCTCCCCGAGCTCAAGGGCAAGCTGGCCGGGATGGCCGTGCGTGTGCCGACCCCGAACGTCTCGCTGGTCGACCTCACCGTGCGCACCTCGCGCGCCACGAGCGTCGAGGAGCTCAACGGAGCGTTCAAGGCTGCATCCGAGGGTGCACTGGCCGGCGTGCTCGCCTACTCCGATGAGCCGCTGGTGAGCAGCGACTACATCGGCTGCGCGGCCAGCAGCACCGTCGACTCGCTGTCGACGGCGGTCGTCGGTGGCGACCTCGTCAAGGTCCTGAGCTGGTACGACAACGAGTGGGGCTTCTCCAACCGGATGCTCGACCTCGCTCGCGTCGTGGCGGGCTGAGGGCGTCGTGACCATTCGCTCACTCCCTGAACTCGAGGTCGCCGGACGGCGCGTTCTCGTGCGCGTGGACTTCAATACGCCCCTGACCCCTTCTGGGGACGTGGCCGATGACACGCGGGTCCGCGCAGCGCTGCCGACCATCCAGCACCTGCTCGAGCAGGGGGCGCGAGTGATTCTCCTTTCCCACCTCGGGCGCCCGAAGGGCAAGGCGGATCCGCGCTTCTCGACCCGCGCGCCGGCGAGCGTGCTCGCAGAGCTGCTCGGGCGTCAGGTGATTCACACGGACGACTGCATCGGCTGGGGCGCGCGCAAGCTGGCTCAAGACCTGAGTGACCACGACATCCTGATGCTCGAGAACACCCGCTTTCACGAGGGCGAGAAGGGCGCGGACGCGAGCTTCGCAGAGAAGCTCGCCGAGCTCGGTGAGCTCTACGTCAACGACGCCTTCGGGACATGTCACCGCGGTGACGCCTCGGTGGCGCTGCTCCCCGGACACTTCCAGGGGAACCGCGCAGCGGGGTACCTGGTGAAGACCGAGCTCAAGCGTCTCGGCGCCCTGCTCGACAAGCCCGAGCGCCCCTACGTTGCCGTGCTCGGTGGTGCGAAGGTCTCGGACAAGATCGGCGTCATCGACGCCCTCCTCGGGCGCGTCAATGTGCTCATCGTCGGTGGAGCGATGGCCTACACGTTCCTGGCGGCTCAGGAGGAGGACGTCGGCGCCTCGCGGGTCGAGAAGGACAAGATCTGGCTCGCGAAGAAGCTCCTCGCCAAAGCCAAGACCCTGGGTGTCGAGGTCATGCTTCCCAGCGACCACGTCGTCTCGACCTCCTTCGATGCGGACGACCAGGCCCACACCGCGAGCTCCCTGGAGCCCGGGATGATGGGACTCGACATCGGGCCCAGCACCGCGGAGCGCTACGCGAGCAAGCTCCGTGGGGCCCGCACCATCTTCTGGAACGGCCCCATGGGCGTGTTCGAGAAGCCCGCCTACGCCTCCGGCACCAAGACGGTGGCCGAGGCGGTAGCCTCCTCCGAGGCATACTCGGTGGTGGGCGGCGGCGACTCTGCCGCTGCCATCGCGAAGTTCGGTCTCGCCGAGCAGGTGGGGCACGTCTCTACCGGCGGTGGCGCGAGCCTCGAGTTCCTCGAGGGCAAGACCTTGCCGGGCCTCGCGGCTCTGGAGGAGGGCTGACATGTCACGCAAGCCGCTGATCGCTGGCAACTGGAAGATGAACACCACTCCCCAAGAGGGTGCTGAGCTTGCCCGCGGGTTGCGCTCGCTCCTCCTCGACGGCCCAGCAGTAGACGTCGCGGTGTTTCCCCCATTCCTCGGAATCGCCTCGGTGGTGGACACGCTGAAGGCGACAGACATCGTCGTCGGCGGCCAGGATCTGCACGCGCAGACGGGCGGCGCCTACACCGGCAACATCTCGGGCCCCATGCTGAAGGCAGCGGGTTGCGGAATGGCTCTGGTTGGCCACAGCGAGCGCCGGGCGTACGAGAAGGAGAGCGGCGAGATGCTCGCGGCCAAGGTTCGGGCAGCTCTGGCGGCCGGACTGACTCCCATCTTCTGCTGCGGCGAGACGCTCGAGCAGCGGGACGCAGGGCAGGCCCTCGACGTCGTGCGCCAGCAGCTCGCCGAGGGGATTGGCGCTCTCACTGGCACGGAGCTCCAACGGGTCGTCATCGCGTATGAGCCCGTGTGGGCCATCGGAACCGGGCGCGTCGCGTCGCCCGAGCAAGCCCAGGAGGTGCACGCTGCGATTCGCGCGTGGGTTGGCCTCAACTGGGACGCCGGCGCCGCCCGCGCCATGCGCATCCTCTACGGAGGTTCGGTCAAGCCCGCCAATGTGCGGGGCATCATGTCCGAGCCTGACATCGACGGCGCCCTGGTTGGCGGCGCGAGCCTCAAGGCCGATTCGTTTGCGGCCATCGTGCGGTACCAGGAGTCCGCGTAGTCCTTCGGGGCTGAAGGGAAGATCGAATGGAAGCCTTTGTTACTGGATTGCACATCATCCTCTGCTTGTTCCTCATCCTCGTGGTGCTTCTGCAGCCCGGGAAGGGAGCAGACTTCGGCGCGATGATGGGCGGGAGCACGGGGAACACCGGCTCGGCTGCTCAGGGCGCGACCCTCATCGGAAAGCTGACCGCGGTCGTCGCGGCGCTCTTCATGGTGACCTCCATGGCCCTCGCCTGGTTCAGCAACCAGAGCCAGAACTCGGTGATTACCGACGAGGCCCTCGAGGCCGAGCGCGCAGAGCAGGAGGCCGAGGAGCCCGCTGCGGATCCTGCGGCTGACGAGGCTCCCGACGAGGCGCCTGCTGCCGAGGAAGCCCCGGTGGGCGACACGGGTGCCGCCCCCGACGCGGCCCCGGCCGAGGACGCGGCTCCGGCCGAGGACGCGGCTC
>JAGSHC010000217.1 GCA_023954745.1 Deltaproteobacteria bacterium
ACTGCCGTCCGAGGCTCGTGTAGGTGGCGGGGAGGCTGAGAAAGCGGGAGTAGGTGCGGATGTCCCAGGAGACGGGTCCGCGGAAGAAGTAGCCCTCGGGGGCCGCGATCTCGTCGATCTGCTTCTTGTATCGAGCGGCTGTCCCCCGGCTCAGGTGGAACCGGAGCGTCGTGGAGTCCTCGAAGACCTCGTGCACGATGAGGGCGTCCTCGCCGAGCACCCGGTACACCTCGAAGCGCAGCATCCCCGGCTCGATCTCGTGGGCGTCGGTGCCCACGCGCTGCCACCAATGAGCCAGCTCCTCGATGCTCTGGCCTGGGGCACAGGTCCACTTCGCGGTCACGTGGATGGCGGAGTCGGGGTCCGTCCGGCCGTGGTCCTTCACGAAGCCAAACAGGTACTCGCCAAACGCGGCATCGACGCTCTTGTCAGCCAGGGCCGCGCGGAGGGCGTCGTCCATGGCTACGCCACGCACCAGGTGGAGCCCCGGCTCAGCGACCGCGCGCAGCGCAGGCATGTGCCGGGTGGCGGTGGAGGAGAAGTAGCTCACCAGCGCCTCGGGGCTCTCGAAGATGTGGTGCACCAGCACCGCGTCCTGGCCGATGGCGTGGTTGATCTCCGTGGAGAGCACGCCGGCGTCGGCCCGCGCGTCGGCGTGAATGTCCTCCCACTCCTGCCGCATCGCCCCCGAGTCCTCCGAGCGGAAGAACCAGCGCCCGGGCGCGGCGGGCGTCCACTTGCCGGTGACGCTGATCTCGTCGCCGATGCGGGTGGGCTCGGTGAGGAAGGCGGGCAGGGGTTCGGGAGACCAAGTCATGGGAGGGGCCTTTCTTCTCCTGCACCGGAGTGATTCCGGCCAGGCAGAGAGACTCTAATCCGAGTAGTTCAAAAAGTGAACTAGCGAGTTCAATTAAATGCAAATAGGCTGTGGGCATGCCCGACAAGCGCAAGTCCTTCCAACAGTTCTGCCCCATGGCCACGGCGCTCGACGTCGTGGGAGAGCGGTGGACCCTGCTCATCCTTCGCGAGCTGCTCGGAGGTCCAGCGCGGTTCCAGGATCTGCTCGACGGGCTCCCCGGGATCTCGCGCAACCTGCTCACGATGCGCCTGCGGCGCCTCGAGGAGGACGGGGTCCTCGAGCGAGTGCGCCGAGGGGGTGGGAGCGTCTACACGCTGACGGAGGTGGGCGCGTCCATCCGGCCCACCCTGGAGCAGCTCGCGTACTGGGGAGCGCGGGTCCGTCGGGTCGCGCCCCCCGAGCATCAGCGCAGTGTCCGGGCCGAAGCCATGGCGCTCCAGGCCATCCTCGTGCACAGCGGCCGGGTGGACCCAGATGTTTCCTTCACGGTCGAGGTGGCCGTGGGCGACGACCGCATCACCTTCGAGCTCGGCGAGCGACCGACCTGCGAGGCGCGCCCCAGCGTGGACGCGGACGCACGGCTGCGAGGGCCGCAGGGGGTCTTCTCCGACTACCTCAACGGCGCGCGGATGGACGGGGGTCTGCTCGCGCGGGTGTCCGGCTCCGAGGAGGCGCGGAGCGCTCTGGTCGCCGCGCTCGGGGGGTAATGCGGCCGCACTCCCGGCGCGCGAGAAGATGGTCCGGGACCAGCTGGACCGCCATCAGGGCGTGAGCATGCTGTCGAACAGCGCCCGCCGGTCTTCGGGCACCTCCTCCAGTCGCCGCTCCACCTCGGCGCGCCAGGCTCGTCGCTCGCTGTCGGAGCCCAGCGACTCCGCGAGCAAGACCGCCTTGATGTAGCCGAGCAGCACCCGGCCGTCGTCCACGGGCATGACGGCCTCGTACTCCGCCAGGGACTCCTTGGCGACCAGCAGCGCAGAGTCCCCTGCCCCAGCACCGGCGAGGCACTCCGCGAGGTCCATGCGACTCACCGCGATCTGGAGGTGCTGCGTGACGCCGTGCACGGCCTGCTGCCGCGCGATGGACCGCTCGTACGCCGCCCTGCCCTCGTCGGGTCGGCCCGCCGCGCACAGGGCGTCGCCATACAGCTCCGCGTAGCCGATCTCCGAGGGATCTCCTGCATCGTGGGCCTTCTCCATGTCCGCCCGCAGCGCGGTCAGCTCTCGCTCCACGGGGTCTTCGTCCGGGATGACGAACGTGATCTCCACCGGCTCCGACACCGTGCCATCCCACCGCAGCAGGTCGTCCCGCAGGGTGTCCACGTAGGGCTCTGTGCGGGGCCAGCCGCCCACCCGGAGCGACACCGTGAGGCTCTCGCCGGCAGGCAGGTCCAGGGGGACGAGGGTCAGTCGGTTGCTCCCCAACACGAGGGCCCGATCGAGCATGGAGATGGCCGTCGAGGTGTCCCGCACGTCATCGAGCAGATAGGTGTGAACTCCGTTCACAAGCGCGCGAAGCGTCCCAGGCCCCCGCACCTCGAGGCTCGCGGTCACCTGCACGGGCAACGCGTCCCCATGGGCTCGCGGGTCCCACACCGCCCAGGCGCCACCGCGGTCCGTGAGGAGGAGCTCCGTGCGGGTCATCCCTCGCTGGAACGAGAGCTCGCAGACCGCCCCGCGGCATGACGAGGAGGCGCGTCCGCGGGTGACGTCCTTCACCAGCTTGGCGAGCTCGAGGACCCGGTCCCCGGTCATGGAGAGCCCCGACGCCGCCAGGGGCTCGGCAAACACCTGCCCGAGCACCTCGGTGTCCTTTGCTCGAGCCGCCTTCTTCAAGGTGGGGACCCAGGCGAGCAGGGCCTTGGCTCGGCCCGTCTCGTCTGAGAAAGGCGGGAGGGAGAGCTCAGCGGCCGCGGCCGGGGGCGAGCTCGCGGCCGCGATGCACACCGTCGCGACGAAACACAGAACCAGAGGCAGCCTCATTCCCGCATCGTAGGCCAGAACCCTCCCCCGGCCACCGCCCCCGTGCCGGGGTGAGTACGCGTTCCCTGCGTACGCTCCCCCGAGGGCCGGGGCTGGGGCTGGGGAGCCTTGCCGCCCTTCGCTCCTATTCGGCCTTGGTCGGGCCGGACACGAAGGGGGCGCCATAGCGCAGCAACGTGCTCTGGGTGGTTCCGTCGGCTGCGACCGTGACCACATACAAGCGGTCGTACTCGCCCTTCTCCTGGATGGGCTCGCCGGGGGCGCCGCCGAGCAGCTCGGTGAGGGCAGGAGTCGTGTTGCTGTGGCCCACCACGAGGTGCACACCGCCCGTGGCCCGAAGGCTCGTCGCCATACCAGGCAGGTCGCGGGGGTCGTAGACCATCACCTCGAGGCCCATCGCCTTGGCTACGGGCGCGGCCGTGGTCCGGGTCCGGATGTAGTCCGAGCTGTGCACGTGAGTGAGGCCCGCATCGCCAAGCACACCCGCGAGGGTGACGGCGCGCTCGGTGCCCGCAGGCGACAGCGCCGGGTCGCGGCTCGCATCCAGCTTCTCCGCGTGGCGCACCAAGAAGACGGTCAAGGGCATCTGGGTCACAGGCGGCTCTTCCTCCGCCGGCGCCGCTCCCACGAGGAAGCTGAGGACGAGGGCGGCGATCAGGGCGGACATCGGCTTCATGGGCGTGAAGCTAGCAGTCAGCTCGGCCGCCGAGCCTCAGGGCATCGGCCAGCTCACCGGGGGGACCGGCTCGGCCAGCAGCTGGTTGATCAAGCTGTCGTCGAGGAAGCCCTGCGACGCGTGGTCCACGATGCGCAGCTCACGGTCCAGCACGGTGTAGCAGGGAATGCCGAAGCTTCCGCTGGGCGTGTAGTTGCCGGCCACCGCGTACGCAGGGTCGGCCATCACCGGATAGGTGATTCCATGCCAGTTGACCCAGGTGTTGGGGTTGGGATTCCCCTGTCCCAGCTGGTCGTCGAGGATGAGGGTGATGTGCACGTAGCCTTGGCCACTGCGGGAGATGTAGTTGGACTGGGAACCCGGCGCCGCCGAGTTGCACGCGCCTCACCACTCTGCTGCGAGCTCGACCACCACGACGTTGCCGTAGAAGCGATGGAGTTGCAGGTCTTGCCCGTGCTGGTCCTCGTGAGTCCAGTTGTTGGAGATGGACCCCTGGGACCATCCCTGGCCCGCCACCGAGGCGGGGATGGGGCCGCGCGGATAGTCCCCGATGTAGGGGTAGTCCGTGGGGTCGTCGGCGAAGAAGTAGTTGAGGTGCTCCTCGCCGTCGTCGAAGCCGTCGCCGTCGGTGTCGGGGTCGAAGGGGTCGGTGCCGATGCTCTGCTCGAAGGTCGTCGTCAGACCGTCGTCGTCGGGGTCGGGGTCCGTGTTGGTGCCGTCGTCGTCGTCGTCGCTGGCGTCGTCGTCGTTGGCCGCGTCGTCGTCGTCCGCGCTGGCGGAGTCGTCGTCATCGCTGCCTCCGCCACCTCCCCCGCCGCCCCGACCGCTCCGCACGGTGCACGCCGGCAGGGCCATGCCCAGCAGGAGCAGCAGCGCCAGCAGCAGCGTCTCTCTTCGCGTCCATCGCACCATGTCCACCTCCAGCCGCCACAGAATGCCAGGAGTCCCCATCAGCCGGTGTCACAGGTTGTGAATCGCTGGCTCAGGTGGGGCGCGCGTCGATGTCGCCGCAGACTCCGTGACCGTCGATGTCGTCGTCCGCATCGAAGGGGGAGTCGTCGCGCGGGTCGCAGGGTACCTTCGGACCATGCGTCCCTGCACATACCCCCTCCTCGCCCTGCTCCTCCTCCTCGCAGGATGCCCGTCGGAGCCGCCAGTCGACGACGACGACGTAGCCAACGACGACGACGTGGCCAACGACGACGACGTGGCCAACGACGACGACTCGACCTCCGAAGTCTTGCCGTGCGCCGATGACCTGGTGCCCGCGCCATCGTGGGTGGGAGACGCGGACGGGCCCCTGGATGGGACCTGGGAGTTCGCTCAGACCCACATCTCCACCCGCGACGCCGCAAACATCCACCCGGCCCTGAACGCCGAGCGAGAGACGACGCTGTTCTTCACTCCTTCACCGGCCTTGGGTGCAGCCGACCTGCTGGTGGCTGCGTTCTCAGGCGATGAGATGCTCGGGTCGGTGCGGGCCCTGCCTCCCGAGCAGCAGTCCCCTCCCCTGGAGTCCTCCATCACCGACGTCGCCCTCGACCCGTACGCGCCCGGGGCCTGGACCGCGGTGTTGCCGTGGGACTGGGTCCGCAGCGGGGTCGAGCTCCGGTCGGGGGCGGAGACCAGCGACGGCACCCTCGTGGGCACGCACACCCTCGCGGATCTCGCCCCTCCGCACACGTTCACGATCACCCGCGGCAAGATCGTGCTGTTCGGCGAGGCCGACTTCGACACCACCACCGACGCCACCGAGCGCATCGCCCGCGACTTCTTCGGGTCCCTCCCCGCCGCCGAGCTCCGGTGGGTGGACATGCTCCCCTGGCGCCTGGACTCCATCGTGGTCGCGACGGATCTCGGACCACGGCTGGTGACCTCCGAGGCTGACCGGGTCGCCCTCGTACCCGACACGGACCACTGGTCCATCCTCAAGAACCAGATGGCGCTGCGCATGTCCCTCGCCAACACCGGGCGCGGCCTCGTGATGAACGAGCCTGGCGAGGGCGACAACTCGCCGTACAGCTTCGGCACGAGCCTCGCGCAGGGGTGGTTCCGAGACACCGACGGCACCTACCGCGACATCGATGACGCTCCGTGGGCGGCGGGCTGGACCGGGTGGACCGCCATGTGGCTGGGCCAGTGCAGCAACGGCTTCATCCACGAGGTCGGACACTCGATGACGATGGCCCACTTCAACGCGGGCACGGCGGCGGGCTGGGGCATCGACGACGAGTACCCCCAAGACGGCACGAACCTCGCGAGCCACCCGTGGGGCTTCGACACCACGCGGCGCGCGCCCCGCACCTGGTACCGCGTCGACGGAGCGGGACCGGTGACCGACGAGAACGGCGCCCTCGTGGGCAAGCGGGACCCCATGAACGGTGGGGAGTCCGGCAACGCGGCCTCCTGCTTCCCTCAGTACACCGCGTACCACTCACGGAAGGCACAGAACTGGATGCAGTCGAACCCCACCGTGATGGACCTCGATGGTCCGGCCATCGGTCTCTGGGATGCGGCCGCAGACGCGGACCTCGGCCAGTACGTCGCCACCCAACCCGCCGATGCGCATCAGGCTCCCATCGCCGTCGGCGTGCCCACGGTCACCCTCATTGGCACCCTGGGCAACGACCCCGACGCGAATCAGACCTACCCACCGATGTACGCCGCGTCCGGCAACGTGTTCGCCCTGCCCGCCCCGGAGTCCGCGCTCGCGCAAGAGTTCGACGGTGGGCAGCACTTTGTCGAGATCGACTACGCCGACGGCTCCACGGAGCGCGCGCTCATCGCTGTCCCTGAGGTGAGCGACACGGGCCTGCGGCTCTACGCGTTGAACCTCGACGCGAGCCGCTCCCCCTCCGAGGTGCGGCTCTTCCTCGCGGATGCCCCGTACCCGGCCCTGGACACCTCCGAGGCGACCCTGCTCCATACCCGCACCCTCGGCGCAGCTCCGGATCCGCTGCCTCCCGTCGTGACGGTGGGTCGCGGCGCCCTCGCCAACCGAGGACTGAGCATCACGGCCCGCTGCGAGCCAGGTGTGAACTGCGTCTCACGCCGCCAGGAGTCCACCTGGCGCGGGGTGACCCCGGTGACCTTCGGTGGGAACGGAGTGCCTGCATCTGCTCTCTGCGAGACCCCCGGCGAACACACGGTGCTCACGGTGCCCGTCGTCGAGGTGGACACCGGCGCGACAGCCTCCGTGGAGGTCCACGCCCAGCGCGTGGTGCAGAGCGGCAACGACGAAGTCGCGGTGCCGCTGCACGACGCCACCCCCTGGTTCGAAGCCCCCGACGCGTCGCAGTCGCTGCGGGTGTGGATGCCCTACGCCCCCAACGCGGCGCTGTCCGAGGGGCGTTGGATCGCAGAACCCGCCTTCGCCCTGGACGTGTTTGTCGACGGCGACGCGGCCGGCGTCGCCCCGCTGCGCATCGACGTCGAGGTCCTGGCTTCGACGGCGGTGGATCTGGCCACCGAGTTCGTGTCCGCCGGTCTACAGACGCCCGACAGCTCCATGTACTTCGTGGTGCGTGACGCCTCCGTGGGGCCCACGGACCGGGTGTGGTGGGGCGGCGCAGGTCCCACCGTGCTGCGGGTGCCCGTCGTGGACTCTGCCGGCGTCGCCTCGACCCTGCGCCTGGACGCCTGGCAGGAGTCCTGCGGCTCCCGCTGGGACATGCACGCCGGGCGGGGCGCGGGGAACTGCACCCACGCCCTGGTTCTGCAGGTGGCGGCGGTCGGGAACGAAGGGCTCGCCGCCGGAGAGACGGTGGTCACTCCTCCCTCGGCGCCCCTCGTAGTCGACGGCCGACGCTGGCACGACCCGGGCGGCCGCGAGCTCATCGGGACGTTGGCCCTGGAGTTGAGCTACACGCCGTAGACGAGGCGCCCCCATGACCTGCAAGAAGTGCAGCTCCCGACGGGCCAACCGCCGCTTGATGTCCGTGGGGCTCGGCCTGTGCAGGGGTTGCGACCAGCAGGCGCGTGCGCGCCCGCCGGGCCGGTTGCCGCCCTGCGCCGCTCCAGCCCGGCGGGGTCCAGCATACTGATGGTGCCGTGCCCATCGCCTACCGACTCCTGACCGACCGCCTCTGTCTGCGGGCCTACGCACCTGACGACGCCCCTGCCCTCGTCGACGCGGTCCGGGGGAGTCGCGAGCACCTCCGAAAGACCATGGACTTCGCGGACCACGAACCCTCCGTGCCGCTCTATCGAGAGTGGTTCGCGGGCTTTCACCGAGGCTTCGAGGAAGCCAACTACACGTTCGCGGTGTGGTCTGGAGACCAGGCCGTCGGAGGCTGCGGCCTGCACCCCACCGTCGGGCCTTGCGGCAGAGAGGCTGGGTACTGGGTCATCGAGTCCGCCTGTGGCCGCGGCTACGCCACGGAGATTCTGCACGCCTTGTGCTGGCTCGCCTTCGCGCAGGAGCGGATGGAGTACGTGGAGCTGCGGATCGAGCCCGGCAACACGGCGAGCCGTCGGGTGGCCGAGAAAGCGGGCTTCACCCACGAAGCGACCCTGCGGAAACGCATCCGCTATCGCAACCAGCCAGCCCGCGATGCCACGATCTACAGCCGCTTCGCCGAAGCCGGCGTGCAATACGTTCCCAAGGCCTTCGACCTGAACGGGGCGCCGATCCCCGCCCCACCCTCGTAGCCGACAGCCTCCACGTCTCGCCCCAGGCAAGATCAGGGCAGGAGGAGCCGACATGCAGACCGAGCGCGCGGACCGGAGCCAGTGGACCGGGGCCGACTACGCGGAGTGGGTCTTTGGACGCAAGAAGCCCCAGCAGTGGCGGAGCAACCCCCACTTCATGCGGATTCTGTCGATCGACGGCGGAGGGATTCGCGGGGTGGTGCCCGCAGTGGCCCTCGCCGAGATGGAGGAGAAGACCGGCAAGCCCATCAGCGACCTGTTCGATGTCATCTGCGGTACATCCACTGGGGGCCTGCTGACCCTGGGGCTGGCGTACCCGCAGGACGGTGCGAACTGGACCACGTACCCCCAGCGCCCCAGGTACTCGGCCCAGTACATCCTCGATGTCTACCGGACCCGCGGGCAGCAAATCTTCTCGCGCCGGAAGCGGCACCGCCTACGCACCCTCAACGGACTCATCGGCCCGACGTACGAGACCCGCGGGCTCGAGGCGCTGTTCGCAGAGATGTTCGAGGACACCCGTCTGCGGGATGCCATCCGGCAGGTCCTGATCACCACGTACGACTCGGAAAACCGGTTGCCCTACCCCCTCAGTTCGTCGACCCACCAGAGCGACGACAGCTGGCAACGGGGCCGCGGCTACGAGCTGCGCATGCGCGATGTGGCGAAGGCCACCTCCGCGGCACCCACCTACTTCGCCCCCCACAAGGTGCTCACCGGCGCTTCGAGCTACCTCTCGGCCCTCGACGGAGGCGTCGCTGCCAACAACCCGTCCCAGTACGGGGTGATGGAGGCCCAGGCCCGCGTGGGTGACTGCTCGATGCTCATCGTCTCCCTGGGGACCGGGGCAAAGCCCAAGCAGTTCACTTACGACGAGATCCGACACTGGGGACTCGCCGCCTGGGTCCAGCCCGTCATCGACCTGCTCGGCAGCGCGACGTCCGACACGACTCACCAGCTCCTCAACTTCTTCATCAACGGCATCCTCCCCCGCCCCGGAGAGGACTGTCTCCAGACCCGCATCCAGTCGGACGCTGACTGGGACGTGAACACGCAGTCCGAGGCCGATCTGACCAACGACCGTGGCCGCTGGACCCGCTACCTGCGGTACCAACCGCAACTCCACAGCGCGAACGCGAAGATGGACGACGTCACTCCGAAGAACGTAGACGCCCTCGCCCGCGACGCGCGGCGACACCTCGACGAGCACAGCGAGGACTTCTCGCTCCTGTGCGACTTCTTGAGCGCCTCGGCAGAGCGGAAGCCGGTCTCTCCGCCCGATTGGGGAGCCGCCACCGATCCGCGCTTCGACCTGGTGACCGCGTGGCGCAACGACCCGGCCGGGCACCGGAAGCGAACGCCAGTGCGGAACAGCTTCGGCGGAACCGACGAGGTCCCCTGACTGCAGGCCGGGCCTCCCACGGCGATGAGAAGGCTCCTGGCCGCTCAGTCCACGGGGTCGCTGGGTCCGAAGTCCTCCTGCTCCAGCGGCACGCCTGCCTCAACGGCCTCGCGGTGCCGGAGGGCGGCCTGGAGCGCGTCCTCCACCTCGTAGAAGAGGTGCCCTTCGCCCAGCAGCTCCGTGAGCCCGACCTCGTCCATCACCCGCAAGACCGCGCCCTTCACGTGGGAGATGAACACCTCCACCTGCTGGTCGCGCAGCTCCTTGACCAGATCGACGAAGGTGTCGGCGGCGGTGGAGTCGAGGGCGTTCATGGACGAGGCGTCGAGCACCAGGGCCACCGCGTCCGGCGTCTCGTCCAGCCGCTGGTAGAGCGTCTCCTTGAGGTAGGTGACGTTGCCGAAGAAGAACTGGGCGTCCATGCGGAGCACGAGGACGCGCCTCCAGGTCTCCGCATCGGGGAAGTGGTCGACGCAGCGGTACGAGCGGGTCCCCGCGACGCGGCCGAGAGTCGCGATGTCTGGGCGGGTCGAGGTGAACACGAGCCAGAGCAGCGAAGCGACGATGCCCACGACGATGCCGGCCTCGATGGTGCCGAAGAGCGTGGCGCAGAACGTGATGACGAGGAGGACGAGGTCATCCCGCTTCACCCGCCACAGGTGCACCCACTCCTGCAGGTCGAGCAGGCCGGCCACCGCCACCAGAATGATGGCGGCCAGGACGGGGGTGGGCAGGTAGTAGAAGAGAGGGGTCAGGAACAGCAGAGTCACGGCGATGGCCAGGGCCGTGAAGACGTTGGCCATGGGGGTGCGGGCGCCCGCCGCGGCGTTCACCGCCGTGCGGGACAGCGCGCCACCGACGGTGTAGCCACCCACCGATGACGCTGCGAGGTTCGCGGCGCCGAGCGCGATGAGTTCCTGGCTAGGGTCGATGTCGTACCGGTGCATGCGCGCGAAGGTCTTCGCGGCGGAGATGGACTCCATGAACCCGATGAGTCCGATGGCGAGGCCCATGGGGAGCGCAGCCTTGATTTGCTCGAGGCTGTAGGTCGGAATGTGGGGGCTCGGGACGCCGCTGGGGATGTCGCCCAACACAGCGACCCCCATCCCCTCGAGGTTGAGGAGCCACGAGGCAGCGATTCCCGCCACCACCGCCGTGAGGGCCGCGGGCACCTTGGGCGCGTACTTCTTCAGCCCGACGATGAGGCCAATGGCGAGCAGACCCACGAAGAACTGGGGCACCACGATGTCGCTGATGTGCTCTCCGAGGTAGAGCAGCGTCCCCACCACGGACTCTCCTGCCGGCGGTGAGTACCCGACCAGGTGCTTCAACTGGCTCGTGCCGATGATGATGGCCGCGGCCCCGGTGAAGCCCGAGACCACCGGGTGACTCAGCAGGTTCACGAGCCCTCCGAGCCGCGTCACTGCGAGGCCGATCTGGACGGCGCCCGCGACGGCCGTCAGCAAGATCGCGAGGCTGACGATGTGGCTCTCGTCCCACTCGCTGACGGGGAGCAGCTCCTG
>JAGSHC010000434.1 GCA_023954745.1 Deltaproteobacteria bacterium
GGCGCGGAAGAGGCGGCCCGAGCCGGGCACCCCCTTGATCTTCTCCGCCACCTGCTGCGCGTAGTAGGTGGGGTAGCCCGCGAAGAGCTCGTCGGCACCATCGCCGCTCAGCACCACCGTGACGCCCTCCTCCTTCACGGTCTTACTCAGGAAGTGGGGGGACAGGATCGAGGCGTCGGCGGAGGGCTCGTCCAGGAACCCGCGCACCTGGTCCAGCGTCTCCCCGAACATGTCGCCCCGGAAGGTGCGGGCGGTGTGCCGACTGCCGATGTGGGTGGCGACGGCCCGGGCGTGGTGGGACTCGTCGAAGGACTGCTCGTCGAAGCCGATGGAGAAGGTGCGCAGGTCCGGCACCAGCTCGCTCATGAGCGCGGAGATGGCTGAGCTGTCGACCCCGCCGCTGAGCAGCGCTCCGATGGGCACCTCGCTGACGAGGCGGCCCCGCACCGACTCGCGCAGGCAGTGCAGGAAGGGCTGCGACCAGTCGGTGTAGGTGTTGCGCCCCGGCTTGGGCAGCGGGACCTCGGGGTGGTTCCAGTCGTCGCGGCTGGCCGTGAAGTGCAGGTCCCAGTACCGGTGCGTGCTGCTCGTCCCGTCCGGGTCGATGCGTAGGTAGTGGGCGGGCTCGAGCTTGCCGATGTCCTTGTAGATGGAGCGCGGTGAGGGCACGTACTCCAGCGTCAGGTACCGGGCGAGGGCGCCCACGTCGACATCGCGCTTCACGCTGGGGTGGGGCAGGACCGCCTTGAGCTCACTGCCGAAGACCCAGGTGCCATCGAAGCTCCTGACGTAGAGCGGCTTGATGCCCATGCGGTCCCGGGCGAGGAAGAGCTGGCGGGTCGTCGCGTCGTAGAGCGCGAAGGCGAACATCCCGTTCAGGCGCTCGAGCAGGCCCTCGATGCCCCACTGCTCGTAGCCGTGCGGGATGATCTCCGTGTCGCCGTGGGTGCGGAAGGTGTGGCCCAGACCCTCGAGCTCTTCGCGCACCCGGCGGTAGTTGTAGACCTCGCCGTTGTAGACACAGACCGTCTTGCCGCTCGACCCGAACTGCGGCTGCTGCGAGCCGGCCACGTCGATGATGGAGAGGCGCCGCATCGCGAGCCCGACCCCATCCCCCTCGTAAAACCCATCCTCGTCGGGACCGCGGTGCACGATGGCGTCGTTCATCGCGCGCAACGCCCTGCGCTCGGTCTCCCTCAGGGGAGCCGCATCGCGAGGACGAAAGAAGCCGGTGATGCCGCACATCGGAGCGGGACGATACCCGGCAGGGTCACGGGCGCGCTTCCCGCCCCGGCTCATTCCAGTTTCTGCAGATTCGAGACGCAGGATTGTCCGTCGACCCAGTCCTCCTCCGGGGCGAGTCTGTCTCCAGACGCGGCGACGAGAGCCGCGAGGGAGAAACTCATGACTCGCATCCTCATTACTGGCGCCAACGGTGGTCTCGGCATGGAGACCTGCAAGCACCTCATCAACGACCGGTTCGTCACCCATCTGGTGATGGCCTGCCGGACCGAGCCCAAGGCCACGGCCGCGCGAGCTCAGCTTCTGGCAGAGACCGGCGGAGCCGAAGGCATCACCATCACCACCGCCGCGGGGTTCGACATGAACGACCCCGACAGCATCCGCGCCGCGGTGGACGGCCTGCCCGATCAGCCCTTCGACGTCGTGTTCCTCCAGGCGGGCGGCGTCATCTACGGCAAGGAGTGGCGCGCGACCGAAGTCGATGGCGCGACCGTCGAGCGCACGATCTTCCAGAACGTCATCGGCGCCCACATCACCCTCGCAGCCCTTCTCCAGCGAGACCTCGTCAAGCAGGGGGCGCGAGTGGTCATCGCTGGGGGCGAGGGCGCCCGCGGCTTGCCCGGCGTCATCGAGAGCCCTCACTTCGAAGGCCCGGAGGACCTGCGGAGCTACGTCCTCCTCGAAGACACCAGCCGTCCCTACGTCGAGATGAACGCCATGGGCGTCTCCAAGTTCGCCAGCGCCCTGTGGTCCCAGGACGTCGCGGAGCGCTTCGGCCACCGGCTCGAGATGATCTGGTTCACCCCGGGTTTCACGGCGGGCACCGGGGGACTCCAAGGAATCGGCCCCGTGAAGCAGTGGCTCTTCGAGAACGTCGGCTTCCCCCTGTTCAAGCTGCTCGGTCGCGCGCAGAACCCGTCGCAGGGCGGTCGCAAGTTCGCCGACTGCCTCGAGGGAAGGATCGGCCACAACGGAGACCTCATCGGGGCACCGGAGGGCAAGGGCATCGGCGCGCTCACGGACCAGAAGCCCATGAACCCGGACCTGACCAACCCCGCGCTGCGCGCCGAGTTCTGGTCGATCGTCGAGGAGGTGGCGGGACCACTGCCCCAGCGCCTCGCGGCCTAGACGGGTCCCCGGGGCGGAGCTGGCCTACCCCAGCAGCCCCATCCGGTGCGCGTAGAGGACGATCTCCCCGACCGTGTCGACGCCCAGCTTGCGCCGAATCTCCGCGATGTGGTTCGAGGTCGTGCTGCCGGCCATCTCGAGCTTCGCCGCGATGTCGCTCACCGACCGGCCCTCGAGCAGGAGCCGGAACACCTGCGTCTGCCGGGCGGAGAGGCTCTCGTGGGGCGCAGAGGCTCCCGGTGAAGACGCGGCTTCGGCAGCTTCGAGCTCCCGGAGGCGATCGGTCAGATACCGGTGCCCCCGGGACACGTGGCGGATGGCCTCCAGGAGCTCGTCGCTCGACCGATCCTTGCACAGGTAGGCCGACGCGCCGGACCGCACGATGTGCAGTGCGAGGGCATCCTCGGGCTGCATCGTGAACACCACCATCGGCAGGGTCGGGTACCACTCGGCGACGGCGCGGATGAGCTCCATCCCCGACAGATGAGGCAGCGACAGGTCGACCACGAGGACGTCGCAGGGGGTGGCCTGCAAGAGCTCGGTGAGAGCCGCACCGTCGGCCGCGGACCCGGCCA
>JAGSHC010000049.1 GCA_023954745.1 Deltaproteobacteria bacterium
GACCGGAGCAGTGACGACGACGACTCTGCCGCGGGGAGCGACGACGACGACGACGCGGGCGACGACGACGACGCCGCGGGCGACGACGACGACGCCACGGGGGACGACGACGACGCCACGGGGGACGACGACGACGCCACGGGGGACGACGACGACGCGACGGGCGATGACGACGACGCCACGGGCGACGACGACGACGCCACGGGCCCGCCGCCCACCGATCCCCTCGGGATGCTCGACGAGACCTACTGCCTGGACTGGAACTCGGTGAACGTCATTGAGCCCTCCGGCCTCATCAACATCCTCGGGATCCTCGGGATCAGCATCACCGACTACCCGCTGCTCATCAGCCCGACGGTGGTGGATGTGGCGAACGAGGAGATCGAGATGCTGGTGACCGGAGCCCTCCAGGGCACGTGTAACCAGGATCTCACGATCTCCACCGTCGACCTCGCGGCCGGGGGACCCGGCGTCTACACGCCGCCGCTCTTCGAGGTGGGTCCCGCAGACTTCAGCACCGTGGTCGATGGCTTGCAGCTCACAATCTACGAGATGTTCCTCTCGGGGCAGTTCAGCGTCGACTCGTCTCAGATCTACGACGGCACGGTGCTGGGACAGTTCCTGGTCCCCGCGGAGTACGAGTCCACCGCCTGCGCGCTTCTGGCCTGCATTCCCTGCCCGGGGAGCACGCCGTCGTCGTGCTTGAACTTCGTGGCTGAGGACGCGGTGTTCAACGACACCGGCGCCGGCGCGATGACCGTCGTTCCCTAAAAGACTTGATCTGAGCGCTCAGGTCTGGCAAATGCCGTGCGCCATGCGCATGTCTCACCACTTCCTGCTCGCCCTTCTCTCCCTCCTCATCGCTGGGGGGTGCTCGCAGACGATCCCGCCGATCGGCGTGAACCCCGACGACGACGACGACGCGGCCAACGACGACGACTCCGCCGGCGACGACGACGACGCGACGGGTGACGACGACGACGCGACGGGCGACGACGACGACGCGACGGGCGACGACGACGACGCGACGGGCGACGACGACGACGCGACGGGCGACGACGACGACGCCACCGGCCCCACCTCGTGTACCCCCGTCGGAGCTCTCTTCTGCGGTAGCTCCATCAGCGTGGACACGAACACCGGCGCCAACGCCGTGTCCGCATACTCCTGCGAGTCCTGGGACGAGAGCGGGCCTGAGCTCTCCTGGACCTTCGCCCCGTCCGAGAGCCAGGACGTCACCATCTCGCTGAGCAATCCGGGCCTCAACGCCGACCACGACATCTTCGTGCTCCCGGCGTCCGGTGGAGACTGCGACCCCGCCTCGTGCGTCGATGCTGGTGACACTGACCTCACCTTCGCGGCATCCCCCGGCGAGACCTACTACGTCGTCATTGACGGCTACCTCGGTGATGCCGGTGTCGTGGAGTTCACGATCTCTTGCGAAGGCGCGGTTGGTGACGACGACGACGCCACGGGAGACGACGACGACGCGACGAGCCCGGGTCTCCTGCCCGGGGACATTGTGATCACCGAGATCATGAACAACCCCGACGGAGACGACGCCGACAAGGAGTGGTTCGAGGTCCTCAACACGACGGGCGCCAGCATCGACCTCGACGGCTTTGTCATTTCGGACCTCGGCGGGGACGTGCACACCATCTCCGGGACCCTGGTGGTGCCCGCCGGTGACGTGCTGGTGCTCGGCAACTCCACCAGCGCCGCGGCCAACGCGGGCGCATCCGTGGACTACGCGTACGGCGCGGACATCACGCTGGCCAATGGCGACGACGAGCTCCTCCTGACGTCTCCGGGCAGCGCCGTCATCGACGAGGTCGTCTATGACGACGGCGCCGGCTGGCCCGACGTGTCCGGCCGCAGCAAGACCCTGGACGGCACGGTCACCTCGGGCATCGACAACGATCTGGTCGACAACTGGTGCGATGCGCCGGAGACCCAGACCTACGGGTCGGAGTCGAACTTCGGCTCCCCCGGCTCCCTCAACCCCACCTGCCCCAGCGCCACCGTGGTGCTGCCCGGGGACGTGGTCATCTCCGAGATCATGGCCGACCCCATCGGCACGGACGGCGACCAGGAGTGGTTCGAGGTGCTGAACACGTCGAGCAAGGTCGTGGACATGTTGGGGTGGACCCTGTCCGACGGCGGGACGGACAGCCACGTCGTGGCGAACTCGGTCGTCCTTCAGCCCGGCGCATACGCAGTCATCGCGCGGTCGTCCAACACGACGGCCAACGGTGGGATCACTGCCAACTACGCCTACGGATCAGACATCACCTTCGAGGTCGCTGATGCCCTCACCCTCACGGAGCCTGGGGCTGCCGTCATCGACACGGTCGTGTGGACCAACGGCTGGTTTGGCGCCGAGGGGTTGAGCCTCGAGTCGCAGACCACGAGCGCTGTCGACAACGACAACGCCGCCAACTGGTGCTCGAGCACCGCTGCCTCCTACGGCGCAGGAGGCTCGGGCACCCCCGGAGCGAGCGCAAGCCCGTGCCCCTCGGGTCCGCCGGATCTCGACGGCGACGGGTTCGACAACACCGTGGACTGCAACGATGCGACCCCGGCGGTGGACCCGGCCGCCACCGAGATTCCCTGCGACTCCATCGACCAGGACAGCGATGGAGTCGACCTCGAGCCCGACGCGGACGGCGACGGGTACGAGGACTGCGCCTCGGACTGCGACCCCACCAACCCGGCGGTGAACCCCGGGGCGTTCGAGGTCGCCGGCAACGGGATCGACGATGACTGCGACGGGCAGATCGACGAGGCGACCGTGGGCTGCGACGGCGGCGAGGTCGAAGGAAACGACACCATCGCCACGGCGAACACCATCCTCGGCTCCCAGACCATGTGCGGCGTCATCAACCCGGTGGCCGACGTGGACAACTGGCGCTTCACCATCGGGGCCTGGACCCAGGTCACCCTGGACATCGACGCCCAGGCGAACGGGAGCCAGCTCGACTCGTACGTCGACCTGCTCGACGGCTCGGGCACCTCCCTCGCCGACAACGACGACGAAGCTGCCGGCAACCTCGACAGCCTGGTGGACGTGATCCTCGTCGACCCCGGCACCTACTACGCCGAGGTCAGCGACCTCTCCCTTCAGGGTGGGCCGCTGTACGGGTACGAGCTGAGCCTCACTGCGACCCAGGTGTGCGACGTGATCGAGCTCGAGCCCAACGGCAGCGAGCTGTTCGCCGACCCGGCGCTCCTCGGAGACGTGGCGTGCGGAACCATCACGAGCTTTCTCGACGCCGACTACTACGAGGTGACGGTGGTGGGCGGTACCACGGTGACCTTCGACGTGGACGCAGTGAGCATCGGCAGCGGCCTCGAGTCGCAGCTGACGTTGCTCAACAGCAGCGGCACCGAGCTGGACTCCGATGAGCCGTCGGGCTTCAACGACCCGTCGATCACCTACACGTTCTCCAGCACCGGCACCTACTACATCGTCGTCGAGTCGGACCTCATCATCCTCAACGACGATGGGCCGTACATGCTGAACATCACGCTGTAGGCGCGTTCTCTGAGAAGCCGCTTGGGAGCGGTCGCTCTCAGCGGGCGATGTAGCCGAGGCCTTCGAGCTGACGGGCGAGGCGCTCGGGGTCTGCCCCGTCCCCAGTGGGCTCGCGCCAGGGGAGCTCGTCGGTCCATCCCACATCGCACCCGAGCAGATCCGTCATGGGACGGCCGTCCAGGCGGCGGGGAACTTCGATCCCGAGCAGGGCGAGCGCTGTCGGCGTCAGGTCGAGCAGCTTCTGTAGAGGGAGGTCGTCGCTGGGCCGGATGCCGGGCCCAGCGCCCACGAGCACGCCGTTCATGCGGTGGTTGCCGGTGTGTCCTACCGCGGCGGGTCCGAACAGCTCCCCCTTCGGGCCGATCTCGCGCCCAGCGCGCGTCATCCAGCGGAAGTCCTTGGGCACCACGATGAGGTCGGGGGCCTCCTCCAGCATGGGTCCCTCGTAGAGCTCTCCGCCTCGGAAGACCGCGTCGATGAGGGGCTCGCGGCCGTCCGGTGTCCGCAGGGCGAGGAGCCGCTCGCTGATCGTCGAGAGCAGCGCGTCTGCCTCGGGCCCTGGCTCGACCTGCCCCACGGGTTCCCGGCCGCGCAGGTTCAGGCTCACCTGGCCGAACAGCCCACGGGCGTAGGCTCTCGTGCCCTCCCAGCGGATGTCGCCGAAGCGCGGGACGTGCTCGGTGAAGCCTGGATCGCGCCGCCTCAGGGCTGAAGGAAGCCGACCCAAGATGCGCTCCGCGATGGACCCGATGAGGCCACGAGGGGCCTCGGCGGGACGCCACACGTCGAGCAGGCCCATCTCTTCGAGCACCGAGTTGAGGTAGATGTCGCCTTGCAGGTCTCCGAAGCCGTGGTCGCTGACGACGAGCACGGCGGCGTCGGGGCCCGCGGCGTGGATCAGGCGCCCAAGGATGGCGTCCAACTGCACATAGACGTCCTTGATGGCGTCAGCGAACTTCCACCCGAGCTGGCTTCCGTCGCCGGTGGGGAGGGCTGCTTGTTGCCAGAAGGCGTGCTGCACCCGGTCGGTGGCGACGAACGTGCACACAAACAGGTCGGGTCGCTCCCTCCGGAGCAGCGCTTCGGCGACGACCCCTCGAGACTCGACCATCTGGTGCAACGCCGCGAGGAACTCGCTCGGATCCGCGTGCTCGTACGAGTTCACGTCAATGGCGTACCCCGGGGTCTCGCTCTCGATGAGTCCGGCGAGGTTGCGAGGCCAGCAGGCGTCCTCGAGGGAGTCGGCACCGAGCCCAGGGACGAAGACCCCCCGCGACGGCTTGGGTGCGGGGTGGCTCAGGGGCACGTTCATGACCACGGACCGCAGGCCGCAGTCTTCGGCGATGTCCCACAGGGTCGCGCCATGGCGCATGGAGGCGTCGGTGTGGGCGACCTCGTAGGTGCCGGGCTTGAGCTGCCCGAAGTCCCAGATCCCATGCCGTCCCGGATTCAGTCCGGTGAAGGCCGAGGTCCAAGCGGCGGGGCTCAAGGGATGGAGGAGAGAGCGCAGCGGAGACCACGCTCCGCGCTTCGCGAGCTGCGCCAGATGAGGCAGCGTGCCGTCGGCCATCCAGGGCTTCACCAGCTCGGGCGTCGCGCCGTCCCATCCGATGATGACGAGGGGTCGGGCGGGCCGGCTCGCGTGGGCGGGCCTCATGGCGCTTGCGCCGTTCCGTGGGGGGCGGTCGTGGTGGCTGCCCCGAAGCGGTCCGTCAGGCGCGCGAACAGGCCTTCGGCCACGGGTCCGAACTCCGCTCCGCCCTTCAACAGGTTGCGGTCTTCACTGGGGTCTTCGCTCAGCGCGTAGAGGCGGCTGTCCTCCTTTCGGGGGTGAAGGGGCGCCTCGATGGGGGTGATGAGCTTCCAGTTCTCAGTGCGGACAGCCACATGGTCGACGCCGAAGAACACGAGGTCTTCGTGGACGGCGCCCTGGTTCCAGCCATGGAGGTGCGGCTCGAGGGAGCGACCGACTCGAGGGCCACCGTCCGCCTCGCGCTCCAGGGGGGTACGCAGGTCGAGCACGTCGAGGATGGTGGGGGCGATGTCCGCGCTCTGCACGAGAGCGTCGAGCTCTCCGGCCGGGAGACCGTCGGCGAAGCGTAGGCCCATGAGGAGGGGGACCCGCAGTTGTGCATCCCAGGGCAGGTCGGGAGCGTCGGGGTGTTCTCCCGTCTCGAGGCCAGAGCCTCCGACCAGCACGACGAGCTGGCCACGCTCATCGGTCCGCGCGGCGGCGGCGACGGAGCGAACCGTCTCGCGGATGCGCTTGACTCGGAGCTTGTAGCGCTCTTGGAGCACGTAGGCCTCGGTGGTGTCGGAGTGCAGGGGTTCGTTGCCGAAGCCGAGGTTCACGAAAGCGAAGCGAGGTGGGTCGTCGGCTCCGCGTGCGGACCACCAGGCGGCGAGGGCGGCGGCCGAGCCGGTGGCGCTGTCCACCTTGGTCGCCACATCGAATGCGTCTCCGAGTCCATCGACGAGGGCGCCGTCGTCGTCGACGAGGATCGTGCGCCAGCCGGACTCCTTGAGGCGGGTGGGGAGGCTGAGGGGAGACGGTCCCGCGCGCAGGTCCCGCACGAGGTCGCCATCGAGGGCGCAGCGAGCGGAGCGCACGGGATCGGTGCTCTGGGCGAATGCGTTCGTCCACAGCTGCATGTCTGCGGGGTCGAAGTCGAGGTCGTTGGCGAGCGCGTGCAAGGGGGCGGCGCTCGCCCCCAGGCCTCCGGCGTGGATGACCAGCACGTCGAGGTTCGTGGGGTTTCGGGCGGAGTCCAGCCGGCGCGTCTCGGCGCGAACGAACGCCAGGCCAACGAGCGCGACGAGGAGGGCGGTGATGGCGAGGCGCTCCCGACCGGTCCAGCCGGAGGGCGGCAGGTCGGATGCGCCGATGGGGACGCGGTCCGGCACGTCGCAGACGGTAGCATCGGGGTTGTGACGACCGCTGTGCCGCCAGCCTCCGGAGCCGCCCCGCAGATCCGCATTTGGCAGGGATCGAGCGAAGGGCCCCCTCCGCCCCTGGCCGGGGCTCTGAGCGCGTGGGTGCTTCGCGCGGGTGGAGACGTGGTCGTCGTGGATCCGCGAGGGGCTGGGGACTGGCCGGTGAATGAGGCGAGCGCAGGCTGGCCGCTCTGGGTGCACCTCGAGGGAGGTGCCTCCTGGGAGGGCGACGAGGCGGCTGTGGCGGAAGAGCCCACGGTCTTCTTCGGGCCCGGAGTGGACGATGAGGCAGCGGTTGCCTCGCTGCTCTCTCGATTTCCCGAAGCCCGCGTCGTGCGAGGTGATCCCGAGGCTGGGTTGCCAGGACGGGTGGATCTGAGCGATCTCGGTGTCCTTCCCCTCACGACCTTCGGGGGCTTCGGCAGCCACGAAGGGGCCTTTCGCCTTCTGGCGGGGCGCGGCGACCGGGTGCGCCCGGTGTCGGCGGTGGTGCGCGAGGTGATCTACCTGGTGGAGACCCGCAAGCTGGGGCATGTGCTGTTCGACGACGCAGACCTCAGCGCGTACGGGGACTGGCTCGATCGCTTCGAGGTCGAGCTCGCGCACCTCCCTTGGAGGGTCACGTGGGAAGGAAGCAGGTAGGAGCGCGCTGGCGACGTGAGATCCGTGAAGGGTCAAGGCTCAACGCCATGTGTATAACGTCGTCCCAAACCAACGGAGACCCTTTCGATGCCTTCTCGCTCCATGCTCTTCCTCCTGATGCTGTCCCTGGCGCTGCTCCCTGGCTGCCCCACGACTGACGACGACGACTCCGCGGCCAACGACGACGACGCCACCTCGGATGACGACGACGCGACGAGCGACGACGACGACGCGACGGGCGACGACGACGACGCGACGGGCGACGACGACGACGCGACCGGCGACGACGACGACTCCGCGGGCGACGACGACGACTCCGCGGGCGACGACGACGACTCCGCCCCCGTGGACGGTGATGGGGATGGCTCCCCCGAAGGCGAAGACTGCGACGACAACGACGCCACCAGCTACCCCGGCGCCATCGAGGAGTGCGGCTCGGGAGTGGACGAGGACTGCGATCCCTCCACCAACTGCGACGACACGTGCCTCCCCCGTTTCGACTTCGCCACCAGCTGCAACCTGCCGGCTCCTGCGCTGAGCCCCGTCGTGCACTGGGACTACGAGTCGGAGACCGCCGGCGTCATCTCGGACTCGGGGACCAGCTCCACCAGCGGTACCTGGACGGGCACGCCGGCCCACACCCCCGGCTTCTGGGGCAACGGCGCCACCTTCGACGGGACCAACTGGATCCTCGCCGGCGCCGCGCTGACCCTTCCCACCGACACCTTCACCTTCGTGACGTGGGTCAAGGCGGACATCGTCTCGGACAACAACTCGGAACTGCACTTCCTCATGAGCAGCGGCAATGGGAGCCCTGGCTACACCGGCGCGGGGATCTTCCTCACGGACGGAGAGGACACCCGGGGCCTCCTGGAGGCCCAGAACTCCGCTTGGGAGTCCCTCCCCACCGGTCCCACGATCTGTGATTCGAAGTGGACCCAGGTCGCCCTCGTCTTCGACCAGGGCACCGCGAACATCTACGTCGACGGCGCCGTGGCTACCTCCACGACTCCGTTCACCGACGTGGTGTGGGGTGCGCGGCCCTTCGGTGTGGCCAACGACCCGAACAACCTGGGCCGCTTCTTCGTCGGGGAGATGGACGAGAGCAAGGTCTATGGCTCCGCGCTGAGCGCCAACGACGTGGACACGATGCGCGCCTGGGAGCTCTGCAACCGCCCCTGAGGGCTGTGCGTGGTCCGGGGGGCTCTTGCCACAACACGTGGAAGAGCCCCCCGCTTCACCCCCCTCGCAGCAGCCGCCCCCCGCCGCCGTCTACGATGGCGCCGTGCTCGGCGTCCCTGCCACCGAGGCTCGTCTCCCGGACGACGCCGCGCTGCCCTCTCTGCCCTCGCGCCTCCAGGTGGAGGTGACGAACCGCTGTCACCTGGGCTGTGAGTCCTGCGCGCGGCACCACTGGGAGCCCGCGGTGAACCCCGTAGGTGACATCGGGCCCGCCACCCTCGACCAGCTCCAGCCGCTCCTCGAGGCCGCTACCGAGGTGACCCTCGGGGGCTATGGCGACCCCACCGAGGCCCCCGACGCCCTCGTGGAGACCGTGCGCCGCGCCAAGGCCGCTGGGTCCTCGGTGAGACTCATCACCGGCGGCGCGAAGCTCAATGCCCCGCTGCTCGATCGCCTCGCGGACGCGGGGCTCGACCGCCTCGTGTTGTCCATGGATGGGGCGACCGACGCCACGTTGCGCCAGCTTCGCGGAGTCTCGCTGCGCGCCTATCTCGGCTGGATCCGCGCGGCCCGGGCCCTGGCGGACGCCCGAGGGGGTGTCAGGCCCCTGGTTCAGCTCAACGTGGTGGCCCAGTGGGCCAACATCGCCGAGCTTCCGGCTCTGGTCGATCTCTGCGCGGACGAAGGCGTGGCTGGACTGCACGTGTTCCACCTCAAGGCCTACACGCCCGACACCTTCGATCGATGCCTGCTCACCGAGCCGGAGAAGGCACGGCCGTACTTCGTCGAGGCCCGCCGCCGCGCCATGTGCCGAGGCGTCTTCCTGGCTCTGCCGACCCTCGACCCCTCGGTGCAGGTCTGCACCCAGCCCTTCGAACACCTCTTCGTGCGCCACGACGGCTCGGTGCGAGGGTGTTGCTCTGGCCTCTTCGAGCCAGCGGTTCACGGCCTCCTCGCGGGAGCGCTGCCGGGGACTCCCGCGGCCGCTCGCATGCCCGACGGCACCCCTGAGGAGCTCTGGCGCGCACCGATCCTCCAGCAGTACCGCGCCGCCGCCCGCGCGGGGGACGACGTCCGGCTGCCTACCCCGTGCCGCACCTGCGCGTTCCGGCTGCCCACCCTGGCCGCTCACCGCCGCCCACTCCGGGTGGTCTCGTGAGCGCGGTCGCTACTCCGCTCCCAGATGCTCCTGCGGCGCCGGCTGGCTGGCGCCGGCCCATGCGTCTGCTGTCCCACCTGGTCTGGTGGGACATGGTCTCGCTGTACTTCGGCAGCTGGGCGGGGTTGCTCTGGAACTTCGTCCTTCCGGCCGTCGTGATCCTCGCGTACCTGGCGATCTTCGAGCTGACACCCGGCTTTCGCTTCGGCGGGGGCCGCGAGGTCGTGGGCGGGTTCGGCATCAACCTCGTCGCCGGCTTGATCCCGTGGATGCTCTTTCAGGAGGGCGTCTCCCGGGCTTCGTCGGCTTTCATCGACAATCGGCACGTGCTCTCGCAGATCCCACTGCCCGCTCCGCTCTTCCCCCTCGCCAACGTCGGCTCCGCCCTTGTCCGGCACGTCGTGGCTCTGGGCCTCTTCGCCGCGATTCTCATCTGGTCGGGCCTGACGCCCACCAAGCTCTGGCTGATGGTTCCTGTCCTCGCGGTCCCTCTGCTCCTGCTCACCGCGGGATGTGCCCTCGTGTTCGCTTGCCTCACGGTCCTCAGCCGCGATGTGGCTCCCACCGTGGGCGTCGCGATGCTGCCGCTCTTCTTCGGCACCCCGATCATCTACCCCACCTACATGGTCCCCGAGACGCTTCGGATGCTCATGGACCTGAACCCGCTGTCGGGAGTGGTGGTGGCCTACCGGGACGTGCTGATCACCGGCCGCATGCCCATGCCTGGCCCGGTGCTCTACTCCTTCGGAGTGGGCGCGCTGCTGGTTCTCCTCGGGGTGGTCCTGGTGCGCCGCATTGGCCCCGAGCTGGCGGAGCGGCTGTAGGTGTCGGCCGTCGTCGTACGCAACGTCAGCAAGCGGTTTGCGGTCCGCCGGGACCCGCATGGCGGGGTGCGCAAGCGGGGCTTCTTCTCGAGCCCGCCGGTCGAGGACTTCTGGGCATTGCGGGACATCGACTTCACCGTGCCTCCCGGAGGTGCCCTGGGCATCGTCGGCGCCAACGGCTCCGGCAAGTCCACGCTGCTTCAGATCGTCGCCGGAGTCCTCGCTCCGACGACCGGCCGCGTGGAAGCGACGGGGCGCGTCATCAGCATCCTCAACCCCACGGCGGGCTTTCACCCCGATCTGTCAGGCCGCGCCAACGTGCGCATGCTCGGCTCCCTCTTTGGCCTCGACAGCAAGACCATCGAGGGCCGCATGGACGCGATCATCTCCTTCTCGGGCCTCGACGACTACATCGACCAGGCCCTGCGCACCTATTCGGCGGGGATGATGATTCGCCTCGGCTTCGCGACCGCCTCGCACCTCTCGCCGGACGTCCTCGTCGTCGATGAGGTGCTCAGCGCGGGAGACCTTGCTTTCCAACGGCGCTCTGTCGGCATGGCGCGCCAGCTCCGTGAGCAGGGCTGCACCGTGCTCGTGTCCACCCACGCATTGGGGGACCTGGCCACTCTGTGCGACCGACTCATGCTGCTCGAGCAGGGCGCGGTGCAGGCTGAGGGCTCTGCCGACGAGGTGGTCGCCGCGTACATGCAGCGCATCGACGCCGCCGGCGGCAAGATCGCGGCGGGCCACCCGATGATTGGCTCCGCGCGACCCACGAGCCCCACAAAGGACGTCGAGCTCACCTCCATCGTCGTCAACGGCCAGGCCAGTCCCGACCACATCACGGTGCACACCGGAGAGCCGCTCCACGTGGAACTTCACTACGAGGCCCGCCAACCCGTCGACGACGCTGTGTTCCGCGTGCAGCTCTTCCGCAACGACGGGCTCTTCGTGCACGGGCAGAACACCGTGCGCGCGGGCTTGGACCTGGGCGTCCTCCAGGGGAGCGGTGTGGTCCGATTGGACTACCCAGCCTTCGGGCTCCTGGGCGGCGACTACTACCTCAGCGTGGGCGTCTGGCCCGACGAATACCGCAGCTACACCACCGGCGAGGCCTACGATCACCGACCGTCCGTGGGCATCGTGCACATGGTCGACCAGCGCTCCGACGGAGCCGGGGTCGCCGGCTTTCCTGCCCGCTGGGCCCACGACACTGGAGCCAACGCTTGACTCGTCGCCGTATTGCCGTCGTCAGCTCGTGCTGTCCGCCCCTCCCTGGGTACCCCGTGACCGGGGGAGGGCTGCGTACCGAGCAGCTCATCGCCACGTTGCGCACCGCGAAGCACTCGGTGATTCCCGTCATCGAGGCGGCGGCGGTGCCGAGCGAGGCAGCCGGGGACTGGCGCACCTTTGGAGAGGGCGAGCTCGCCGCGGTGCTGCGAGACATCAAGCCACAGATCATCGTGCTCGAGCAGTGGGCGCTGGCTTCGCGGCTCGGAGATCCTGCCGACGGCGGCGCGCCCGACGTCCCCCTCGTCATCGACCTGCACGGCTCGCTCTTGCTCGAGAACGTCTATCGGCGCGGCACCACCGACCTGACGCTGGACGGCAAGACGAAGCTGGAGGCATTGCGACGCGCGGACCTTCTCGTGACGCCGGCGCCGGCGCAGATTCATCACTTCGCTTCCTGGGCGACCCTCGCGGGCTTCGATGCTCGGGAGCTGCCGCTGGCGTTGCTTCCTCTCGCGACCACGCGGGTCGCCAAGGCGCGTTCGTCGAAGAAGCCGGCCTTGAAGATGGTCTACGGCGGTGCGCGCTGGCCGTGGATCGACTCGCTGCTCTGGTTGGAGACGGCGGCAGGCGTCGCCCAGTCCCACAAGGGCGCTCGCCTCGACGTCTTCACCTACGATCCACCGCGGCATGGACTGCCATTCGAAGAGGATCTGGGGACGTGGCCCGACGTGGACGCGGCCCTGAAAGGTCGGACGCGGAAGGGAGTCAAGCTGCACGGGAAGACCGAGCACGCGGACTTCGTGGACTTCCTCGAGTCCGAGGCCACGGTCGCGCTGGACCTGTGGGAGCCAAATCCAGAGCGCATGCTGGCGTCCACGACGCGGACGGTGGAGTTCCTCGCCGCGGGCTTGCCGGTGATCACCACGCGGGGCGCCTCCTGGTCTGAAGAGCTCGTCCAGGCGGGGGCCGGCTGGACGGTGGCGTCGGGTGACCACGCGGAACTGACGGCCCTCCTCGAGGACCTCGTCGCGCACCCCGAGCGCATCGCCGAGGCCTCGCGGGCGGCACTCGCGCTTGCGTCGTCCAGAGCGGACCTCGCGTCGTCCGGTGCAGCGCTGCTCGCGTTCGCTGACACCCCCTCTCGCCCCCCGCGAGCGCCGCGCTCGGTGGTGGAGGCCATCGTGCATGTGCGCCAGACCCACCTCGACGAGACGCTTCGTTCCCTCGAGGGGGCCCATCGGGACGAGCACGCAACCATCGTCGCGTCGCACAAGGCGGAGACTGCGGAGCTGCGGGACCGCCACGGTGAAGAGGTCGAGCAGCTGCGGGCCGCTCATCAGGCGGAGGTTGCCGAGCTCCGTGCGGACGCGGACGCGCGCATGGAGAAGGCCACGAAGCGTCACGACGAGCAGAGCGAGACGCTGCTGGCCCACCAGCAGGAGGTCTTGGAGCGGGCGGACGCTCAGCATCGCGAGGTCGCGGCGCGGCAAGAGGCGTTGATGGAGGAGGCGACCGCATCCCACCGGAGCGAGGTGACGCGCATCGGCGCGGAGCGGCGGGCCGAGATGGAGGAGGTCCGTGAGCGTCACCAGGAGGAGCTCCGAGCGCTTCGATCCAGCGCGCAGGAAGAGGTCGCTGCGCTGCAGGACAGGCTCGATGCTGCGCTGGCCGAGGCGTCATCGTTGGCGGAGGCCACGCGCCTGCGGACCGAGGAGCTCGCCCTGAAACAGAAGCTCGAGCTGGAGGAGCTGCGACTGCGCCTCGAGGGACTCGTGGCCGAGCGCCAGTCCGAGTTGGACGGCGTGAGAGAGACCCTCGCCGAGCGCGACCAGGCCCTGCGGGTGATGACGGAGGCCCGCGACGAGCTGAAGGGCCGCTGGACCTCGGACCGAGCCCAGGACAAGGAGGCGCGCACGAAGCTCGAGGTGGAACTGCGCGCGGAGATGACCGCGCGAGAGCAGCAACAGCGGACCCAGGCAGCGGCGGAGCTGGAGGCCCTGCGGGCCGAACTCACCGGTCAGCTCGAGGCCATGGGGGCCCGCAAGGTCGTGCGTCTGGCGGACAGCGTGCAGGGCGCCCTGCGCGGGGAGGGAGAAGGCCCCAGGGTTCCTGGAGCGGGGGTGGCGGCGCGGATCCTTGGGGAGACGGGGCGCATCGTTCCTGCGGCTCGCCTGGCGAAGCTGTGGACGGAGCATGCCCTGGACCGGGAGCACGACTAGACGGCGGTCAGTCCGGGGGCGGGGTGACGCGTCGGACCCCTCGCTCGGTGGCGAGATGGGTCATGGAGAGGTCGTGTGGCTCCATGGGCACCTCGGGGAGCAGGAAGCGTTCCAGGCTCACCCCCACGAACGAT
The DNA here is from genome assembly GCA_023954745.1 of Deltaproteobacteria bacterium. GTDB lineage: Bacteria > Myxococcota_A > UBA796 > UBA9615 > UBA9615 > JAGSHC01. The sequence goes on from JAGSHC010000049.1 coordinate 13,863, forward strand.
CGGCCGGGCAGCGTCGCGAGCAGTCGGTCGTAGTAGCCCTTGCCCCGGCCGAGACGTCCCCCGAGGCCGTCGAAGGCGAGCCCCGGCACCAGCACGATGCCGATCCCCTCGAGGTCAGCCTCTTCCGCGTCGCCGCGGGGCTGCTCGAACCCGTAGCGATGGCGCTCACGGGGCGCGTCGAAGGGGTGAACGGTGAGAGCGCCCTGCGGAGGCGTCCGCGTGGTGAAGAAGGTGTGCGGGGGCGTTTCTGCGAGTGCTTCGAGGGCCAGCTCCCCCGGCATCGAGAGGTACACAAGTACGCCGGTGGCTGGCTCATGGGCCCACCACCGGCGTAGCTCGTTCACTACGAGCGCAGACTCTTCGGGGCTCGCCGGGGCGAGCGCCTTGGCCCACTTGCGGGCGCTGCGCTTGTCCATCTCTAGAACGCGGTGCCGTCCGCCTGGGTGCCCGGCGAGTAGAGCGCCGTGACGCTGCCAGCGACGGTGGAGTGCGCGTCGAAGGTCGTTCCGGTCACCTGAGGGCTGAGCGTGATGCTCTCGTCCAGGTTCGCGTCGGGCATGCCGTTGGTTCCCTCGCTGCCGTAGGCCAGCTCGGAGATGAGGTCGCCCGCGGGGTTGCGGAACTTCACGATGTCGCCGGTGGGGTCGAGGTGAAGGAAGAGGGCGGTGCCGGGATCGTTGGCGTTGTCAGCCACCACCACCGTCGCGCCGGTCGGCGTGATGTCCGCGGAGCCGCCTCCGAAGACGACGATGGACTGTCCGGGCTTCACGGAAGCACCTGCGGCGAACGTGTGGCGCGCGAGGTTGACGTCGAAGTCCCGCTCGAAGACCTGGCAGCCCTCGAGGTCGAGCTCGACCGCCGTCGTGTTGAGGAACTCGACGAACGCGTCCTCGTTGGCCTCGGCGGCGCCGTCGCCGTTGGCGTCGCCAGCGGTTCCGTCCACCAGGAGCTCGTGCACGATGATGTCGGTGGTGTTCACGGTCGCGCCGGTGAAGTTCACGGTCAGCGTGTTGCTCGTCGTGCCCTCGTACTCGGCCGTGATGTCGATGGTGGCGATGTAGGCAGACGTCAGGTTGGGCTCGGCCCAGGCCTCGTCGTCCGTGCCAGCGGTGGTGGTGAAGGTCACCACGAGGCCATCAGCCTCGGCGGGGTTCGTGGTGCTGGTGTCGGTCCAGTCGGCGGTGAAGGTCAGGGCGATCGTTCCGCGCGTGTCGACGCTCTTGCCGTCGGCGGAGATCGTCAACGCAGAGACCGTGGGGCCCGCGGAGTCGTCATCGTCGCCGGAGTCGTCGTCGTCGCCGGTGGCGTCGTCGTCATCGCCGGTGGCGTCGTCGTCGTCGCCGGTGGCGTCGTCGTCGTCGCCGGTGGCGTCGTCGTCGTCCGTGGCGGAGTCGTCATCGTCGTCCGTGGGGCAGCCCGACAGCGGCAGGGCGAGGAGTCCAAGGGTCAGCATCAGCAAGAAGCGGTCGTTCACAGCAGCTCTCCACGTTCCTCATCGGGGGAGGAACAGTTCTTTGGGCAGCGCGCACCCTGTCACGGGCAAACGCCCCCAGTCAACGCGTTCCCGAGGGTGCTGTTTTTGTTTTGAAATCGGTGTTTCATCTTGTGACAGGAAACAGGCATTTCCTGCTTGGATCCTGGCTCAAACGCGAATAAATCAGGGTCCCCCGCCGCTCGGAGTGGGAGCTTGCTTGACCTTCCTGGAGCCGAAATGACCCGCACCGTTCTCTCTACCCTGCCCGCCGCGCTCGCCGCCGTGCTCATCGCTGGATGTGCACAGCCCGACGCGCTCCCGGCGCTCCCCGACAACATCGACATTCGCCAGGCGGCCATCACCATCGCCGTGCCCGGCGACTACGGCACGATCGGCGCTGCGCTGGCTGCCGCCGTCCCCGGCGACGTCGTCGCGGTGGACGCGGGCAACTACGCTGAGGACCTGACGCTCCCCGGTGGAGTCATCCTGCAGGGCGCGGGCATCGACCAGACCATCATCGAAGGCGAGCTGACCGTCTCTGGTGGCCAGGCCGGCATCGTCTCCCTCAACCTCGTGGGCCCGGGCGCTTCTGCCAACACCATCGGGCTGCTCGTCGGCCCCGGTGACGGTGTCGAGGTCGTCTCCGCGCGCTTCAGCAACTGGTGGACGGCCATCCAGCTGAACACGGGTTCCTCCCCCGCGGGCGGGATCCCCGAGGTGCGGCGCCTGACGCTGCAGAACAACGGATACGGCGTGGTCGTCGAGTCCGGCGACGTGGACCTGAACAACAACTACTTCGCCTACAACATCCGCTCGGGCGCATACGCCTGGGACAACGCCTCGATGCAGGCCATCAACAACACCGCCTTCGGCAACAGCTTCGGCGGCAACACGGTGGACCGCGACGCGGCCTTCTCGCTGGGCACCAACGGCAACTCCGTTGTGCGCAACAACATCGTCACCAGCAACCTGTTCGGGCTGCAGTGCGACAGCTGCACGGCGGTGATGGACTTCAACAACGTGTGGGGCAACACGACGAACTACTCGGGCGACGCGTCCGCGAGCTCGGACGACCTCAACGTCGACCCCATCTTCATGGACCTCGCCACCGGCAACCTGCGCCTGCAGGAGACGTCTCCGATGATCGACGCGGGCAGCACCGACGGTGCCCCGCCCGTCGACTGGGACGGCTTGGCTCGCCCCTCTGGCGCGGGCATCGACATCGGCGCCGACGAGTGGAGCCTCTCCTCCGTCACCCTCGTCATCAACGAGGTCATGGCCAACCCCGGCGTCGAGAGCACCGGCGAGTACATCGAGCTCTTCAACGTGGGTCAGGACCCGGTCGACCTCGCGGGTCTCAAGATCAACGACGGTGACCAGCAGGACACCCTGGAGGCCTACAACAGCGGCTCCACGATCGTGCCCCCCGGTGGCTACGCGGTGGTCGTCGACCCCGACTACGCCGGGCAGTACACCATCCCCGGTGACGCGACCCTCGTGACCACGGGCAACGCCAACCTCGGCAACGGCCTGAGCACGAACGACCCGATCCAGCTCGTCGAGAGCAACGGCTACGTCGTCATCAGCGAGTGGACCATCCCCTTCAACCCGGGCGACAGCATCTCGGTGGAGCGGGTGGACGTGACCGCCGGCAACGTGACCAGCAACTGGGTCGCCTCTCCCTGCGCGGCGGACAACAGCATTGGCGCCGTGAACTGCAGCGCCGGCGTCATCGCCCCGAACGACCCCTCCACGCTCATCATCACCGAGATCCTCGCCAACGCGCTGGACGAGACCACCGGTGAGTTCGTGGAGATCTTCAACACCGGCACCGAGGACGTGGACGCCAACGGCCTCGTCATCGACGACGGCGACAGCACGGACGCACTCATCGCGTACAACGCTGGCGACACGATCATCCCCGCCGGTGCCTACGCGGTCATCGTCGACCCCAGCTACGTCGGGCAGTACATCATCCCGGCGGACGCGGTCTTGCTGACCACGGGCGACGCGACCATCGGTAACGGCCTCGCCAACGCGACCGACCCGGTGAGCCTGTTCGACACCGACGGCGCCACCCTCATCGACTCGTACACCTTCCCCTCGGATCCGGGCGACGGCACCTCCATCGAGAAGGTCGACTACACGCTCGGCGACATCGCCAGCAACTGGGCCGCCAGCACCTGCCCCATCGAGCACTCCGGTGGGCGCCTCTCCTGCAACGCGGGCGGCGTCGGTGACGGCATCGTGATCAACGAGATCATGAACAACCCGCTCAACGAGCAGACCGGCGAGTTCGTCGAGGTGAAGAACATCGGCCCCGGCTCCGTGGACCTCGCGGGTCTCTGGATCACCGACGGCGACCAGCTCGACCAGCTCGTGGCCTACAACGGCTCGGCGACGGTCATCGCGCCGGACGAGTACGCGCTCATCGTCGACGCGAACTTCAACTCCGACTACGCCATCCCGGCGGGCATCGCGGTGCTGACCACCGGTGACAACCACATCGGCAACGGCATCAGCACGACGGACCCCGTCCACCTGCTCGAGTTCGACGGTGCGTCCACCATCGACACCTGGCTCGCGCCCTTCAACCCGGGCAACGGCTTCAGCGTCGAGAAGGTGAACGCCCTGAGCGGTGACGTCGCCGCCAACTGGGAGGCCGCCACCACCTGCGCGGCGGGCTCCTCGCCGGGCCTCGACAACTGCAACAGCTACACGCCCATCGCGGCTGGCACGACCGACCTCGTCATCACCGAGGTGATGGCCAACCCGCTGGTGGAGAGCACCGGCGAGTTCGTCGAGGTCTACAACGACGGCACGACCGCCATCGACCTCTGGGGCCTCATCATCTACGACGGGGACGCCTGGGACTTCCTGCGGACGTTCGACGGTGGCACCACCATCGTGCAGCCCGGTGAGTACGCGGTCATCCTCGACCAGGACTACGCCGGCGAGTACACCATCCCCGCCGGAGTGACGACGGTGACGGTGGACGACGGCAGCATCGGTTCGGGCCTCGCGGCCACCAACGACCAGGTGTTCCTGTACGAGGCGGATGGCTACTCGGTCATCGACACGTACGGCTTCCCCTTCAACCCGGGGAACGGCACCAGCGCGGACCGCGTCGACCTGACGTCTCCGGACGCCGCGGCTACCTGGCAGGCCAGCACCTGCGCGGCCGGCAACTCCATCGGAGCTGCCAGCTGCCCCTGATCACTGTCGAGTGCGGGCCGGCTGCCTCGTTTGGCAGGTCGGCGCGCCCTCGGTAGGGTTCGCGCTCCCAATCCTTGGGAAAACGAGATGACGGCGTCGCTTCCAAAGATGGAGGCGGCGCCGTCTTCGTTTGCGTCCCCCAGTGCGGCGACTCCACCCCGCTCGAGGTCAGGCGTAGGGCGGCTGCTGGCGAGGGCGGGGTGCGCGGCGCCCTTGGGAGGCCGTGTACTCTCCCGGCACGGGAGAAATGAATGACCATTCAGTGGCACCAGGGCGCCTGCATCCTCTGCTCCATCAACTGCGGCATCCGCATCGGCACCGACGGCCCGCGCATCGCCAAGGTGAAGGGCGACAGGGAACACCCGGCCTCCCAGGGCTACATCTGCGAGAAGGCCACCCAGCTCGACCGCTACCAGAATGGCCGGGACCGCCTCTCCTCCCCCATGCGACGCCGCCCCGACGGCACCTACGAGGCCGTCGACTGGGACACCGCCATCGCCGAGGTCGCGGCGGGACTTGCGGCGGTGCGCGATGAGCACGGCGGGGAGTCGATCTTCCACTACGGCGGCGGCGCCCAGGGCAACCACCTCATCGGCGCCTACGGCCGCGCCACCCGCGCTCTGCTCGGCAGCCGCTACACCAGCAACGCCCTCGCCCAGGAGAAGACCGGCGAGTTCTGGGTAGACGGCCAGCTCTTCGGCAAGGCGCGCTGCCACACGGCCCCCGACTTCGAGCACGCCGAGGTCGCTGTCTTCGTCGGCAAGAACCCCTACCAGAGCCATGGCTTTCATCAGGCCCGCGTCCACTTGCGCGCCCTCAGCAAGGATCCGGCCCGCACCCTCATCGTCATCGACCCCCGCCGCACGGAGACCGCGCAGCTCGCCGACGTGCATCTCCAGGTGAAGCCCGGGGGAGACGCTTGGCTGCTGGGCGCCCTGGTCGCCGTCCTGCTCAAGGAAGAACTCGTCGCCAGCGACTTCATCGCCGAGCGCACCGTCGGCTTCGACGACCTCGTCACCGAACTCGGGTCCGTGGACGTGGACGATTGGTCTCGCAAGGCGGGCGTCGACTCGGACCAGATCCGCGCCGCCGCCCGCACCATCGCCGCCGCCGCGTCCGTCTCGGTCCTCGAAGACCTCGGCACGCAGCAGGCCCCGCATTCCACGCTCAACTCCTGGCTCGAGAAGCTCCTGTTCCTCCTCACCGGGAACTTCGGGGTGCGCGGGGGGATGAACATCCACAGCCGCTTCGCCAGCCTCGGGGGCGGCAAGGGAGCGGCCCGCGGCACGACGCCCGCCGGGAACCGCATCGTCACCGGCCTCGTCGCCTGCAATGACATCGCTGACGAGATCCTCGGGGACCACGAAGGTCGCTTCCGCGCGATGATCGTCGAGTCCACCAACCCGGTGCACTCCCTTGCCGACAGCCAGCGCATGCGCCAGGCCATGCGAGCCCTCGACTTCTCCGTGGTCATCGACGTCGCCATGACCGAGACCGCCCGCGAAGCCAGCTACGTCCTGCCTGCTGCCTCCCAGTACGAGAAGTGGGAGATGACGTTCTTCAACCTCGAGTTCCCCCACAACGTCGCCCACCTCCGCCCGCCGGTGTTTCCGGTGCGGGAGGGCACGCTCCCGGAGGCGGAGATCCACAGTCGGCTCTTCGAGGCCCTCGGCGGCTTCGAAGGACTGCCCGTGGACGACCTGCGCGCCGCCGCAACGCAGGGCCGAGACGCCTACGCGATGGCGTTCATGATGGCCGTGGGCAACAACCCACAGCTCATGAAGGTGGCGCCCGCCCTGCTCTACGCGACCATGGGCGACGCGCTGCCCGAAGGCGCCGAGGCCACCGCCGTGGTGTGGGCTCTCGCTCAGACCTGCGCGATGTCCTTCCCGGACAGCCTCGCCCGCGCGGGCTTCGAAGGTGCGATGCCGATCATGGTCGCCAACGCGCTCTTCGAGAAGATGCTGGCCGACCCTGCGGGAGTCGTCTTCTCCGTAGACGACTACGACGAGACCTGGCGACGGGTCGAGACGCCGGACCAGCGAGTGCGGCTCGTGATCCCCGAGCTGCTGCCCGAGCTGCGCACCCTCTTCGAGACCGAGCCGAGCAAGGACGACGCCTATCCCTTCGTCCTCGCCGCCGGCGAGCGTCGCTCCAGCACCGCCAACACCCTGTATCGCGACCCGGAGTGGCGACGGGGCCGGGACCACGAAGGCGCCCTGCGCGTCTCGCCGGGGGACGCCGCGCGGCTGGGGCTGGAGGACGGAGCCCAGGCCCGGGTCACCACGAAGCGCGGGTCTGCGCTGGCGGTCGTCGAGGTGTCGGACACCCTCCGAGACGGCCACGCCTCGCTACCCAACGGCACCGGCCTCTCCTACGCCGGAGCACCTGCCGCCGGCGTCGCCCCCAACGAGCTCACCGCCAGCGAGGACAAGGACTGGCTGGCCGGCACGCCGTGGCACAAGCACGTGAGGGCGCGCATCGAGGCCCTCTGATCAAGGACGCGAGGTGTCCTGGGTCCCGCACCAGGCTGGGCAGCCCGATCCCTGTTGGGCGCGGTACGCGCGGCTCTTGCACCACACGATCAGATTGAGGCGCTCGCCCCGAGTCAACGGCAGCGCCTCGTGCCGGTGCATGCCGGCGTGGATGATGGCGAACCCCGGCTCCTGAGCGACGGGGTAGCGCTCTCCGGGGCGGTCACGATCCTCGACGTGTGCAGCGCACCTCCGCCCCGACATCAACAGGTCGCCCCCCTCGAACTCGCGGCCAAGGCAGATGTTCACCGTGACCTCGCTGTCGTCGACGTGCAGGGACAGGTCTCGCTCCCAGCCTTCTCCGTAGTGCACGACGAATCCGTGGTGGTGATCGAGACCCGTGGCATCGACCTCGGGGAAGAGTCCGGAGGTGAGAGGGACGAAGACGCGGGCGAGGAGCTCCGCGATGAGCGGGTCCAGGGCGAGGTCTGCGGCCAGCAAGCCGTAGCTGTGCATCGAGTTGGGGGCGGTCAGGGGGACCGACGTCGCGCGGGCCCGGTCCTCGAGGCTCCCCACCGACTGGGCCAACTCGAGCGCCCACTCAGGGTCCAGCAGGGGGACCCGGTAGACATCGCTCCCCACGAGATCGACGAGCGCGTTCAGGGCGGCGGTACCTTCGGAGAGAGCCACCCGCAGCGCTGGGTGGAGAGGCAGCCCTGAGGGGGCGGTCAGGTGTTCGGGCAACGCGAGCATCAGGGGTAGTAGTAGAGCCCTCCGTTGCCCACTGTCTCGAACCGGACGGTGTCGTCGCCATCGGTCGCGGCCGAGTGATAGCGCTGGAAGGTGTGACTTCCGCACTCACCATGGGTCCAGTCTCCGGCCTCGAGAGCGTCCAGGAACGCATCAGCGACGATGAGCTCGCCGGTGTCCGGGCCCTCGCACTCGATCTCGGCCGCGGCAATGCCTCCGTGGGTCGCGATGCAGTCCGTCATGTGCAGCCGGATCCGCGCGTCGAGGATGGGGTTCGACCAACGCAGAGTTGCGTCCGCGTTCCCTCGAGACCTCAAGGCGTTCTCCCACGACCCCACCTCGGCGGGCGCGTCGATGGTGGGCGCTTCGAGCTCGAGTCCGTCCACCGAGATCGACACCTCGCCGGCGGTCTCCGCCGCGCCGGTCGCCCAGTAACCTCCGAGATCGTCGGGTTCCACGGTCTCCTCGCCGTCGGGCCACGTCCAGACCAGGTCGCCCCGGTCCATGCGCTCCGGGTACGCCACGCATTGCCCCTGAATGCACTGTTCCCCCCCGACACACGCAGGAGTGCACGCCTCCGCGGTGTAGGTCATCAGCCGACAGTTGCCCTCGCGCTGCGACTCGACGTGGAAGCGAAGCGGCGGACCGTCCGCGAACGACCCTTGGAGTGCTGTCTCGCCGTACTCGAACCAGGTCTGGACCTGGATCAGCCCCGAGGCGTCCGAGAAGTCGGGCCCGTCTCCGAGGGACCCCGAATAGTTGGCCGAGCCACCGGGCTGAGGCGTCGGTGTGCCCGGACAACCGAGCAGCGCGAGAAGGCAGAGCAAGCAAGAGAGGCGTGACGTCATGGGTCCTCCGGGTGCACGCGTCGTACCAGTCTCCCGGGTGTAGATCCGCTTCTTCTGGGGTTCCTCGACCTGCGCCGCGGCCCCCGAGCTCGGCCGGTCTGGGTCGGGGCCCACGTCGTCCGGTGGCGATCCGAGCGAGCACCGGCCAAGCTGACGCGCATGCGCGTCCTGATGGTCCACCCCCACGACATCTACGATCCGCTGGAGCCGTGGACCATTCGGATCACGTCGCTGGCGCGCTGTCTCACAGAGCGCGGCCACGAGGTGAAGCTCGCCTACCACATCGCGCGGCCCGATCGGACGCCCGCTGAACTCCAGCACCGGCAGGAGTTTCCCTTCGAAGTCATCCCCTTCGTCCGCCACATGGGCCTGGGCCTGCGGAAGGCCAAGGAGCTGACCGCCCTGGGGCGCTGGGCCGACGTGGTGCACGTGCAGAAGGCCCTGGCTCACGCCGCGTTGCCGTCGGCGGTCGCCGCGTTCTGGAACCGGGTTCCGCTCCACTACGACTGGGACGACTGGGAAGCGCAGATCTACGCAGACAGCGTGGGTGTCGACCGGCACCACCGCCGCATCGACCGCTTCGAGCGTGCTCTCCCCCGCATCGCCGACACCATCAGCGTCGCGAGCAAGGCCCTCGAGGAGCAGGCTCTGGCCCTCGGAGTGGCGCCCGCGGACATCTTCGACGCGCCCGTGGGCGCGGATCTCTCCCGCTTCGATCGCGGCGGTGATGGCGAGTCCCTGCGCGAGGAGTTGGAGCTCGACGGCCCCATCGCCCTGTATCTGGGGCAATTGGCTGGGGCGCACGCCGCGCCGCTCTTCCTCGAGGCAGCGGCCCTTGTCCTGCAGCAGCGCCCCGACGCCGGCTTCCTGGTGGTGGGGGGAGGCCGTACGCTCGCCGCCTTGAAGGAGACGGCCGAGCGGCTCGGTGTCGCCCATCGGACTCGCTTCACGGGCGCGGTTCCGCACACGGAGGTCCCCCGGTACATGGACGTCGCCGACGTCGCGGTGGCCACTCTTCCCGACACGCCCCAGGCGCGCACGAAGTCACCGCTCAAGGTGGTGGAGTACATGGCGGCGGGCCGGGCCATCGTCGCTTCCGCCGTGGGGGAGGCCGTGCGCTTCCTCGGAGACGCCGGTCGCCTCGTGGAGCCAGGCAGCGCCAGCGCCCTCGCCGATGCGGTGGCTGAGCTGCTGGGCGACCCCTACACGTCGAGCGAGCTCGGTGTCGCCGCCCGGGAGCGTCTACGCAGCAACTTCACCTGGATGCACACCGCCGCCAAGCTCGAAGAGGCGTACGTGCGAGCGCGCATCAAGCGGGGCCTGCTCCCCAGCGGTCGATCCCATAGCCGGGGCCTGGGTCCCGAGGGCACCGCCCCCCGCCCCAACGGCGCCCTGGGGGCCACCTTTGACGTCTCACCCAACGGTGTCCCGCAGACCCATCGAACACGCGTCCCCCAGAGCGGAATCGGCGCACCTCCTCCTCCTCCGGTCGACGAGGCCGCGGCCAGTTCGCTCCTGAAGGCGCCCGTCGCCCGGGTGCGCGAGTCGATGCGCGGACGCCTCGACCTCGCAGGCGTGATGCAGGGGGAGCTCGCCTACACCGGGCCGTGGACCATCCAGCTCGACGTCACGAACCGCTGCAACAACGACTGCATCGCCTGTTGGTTGCACAGCCCACTCCTCGCAAAGACCGGTCCCAACGCCAAGGACCGTAGAGCCCAGCTTCGCTTCGATCTGGTCCGGCAGATGCTCGATGACGCCGCGGCGATGGGCACGCGAGACATCTACATGGCGGGGGGCGGCGATCCCATCGTCTATCCCTGGCTCAAGGAGACCGTGGAGCACGCCAAGTCCCACGGGATGACCGTCGCCATCAACACGAACTTCGCCCTGGGTGACGAGGCGTGGTGCGACTGGGCGTGCGACGTCGGTCTCGACGACATGACGATCAGCGTGTGGGCGGGGACCGAGCGTGGTTTCGACGCCACCCACCCCAACAAGAAGCCAGCGGACTTCCACAAGCTCAAGCGCCTGCTGACCTACCTCAACAAGCGCAAGCGTGAGGTGGGACAGGGCCCGACGATCAAGCTCTACCAGGTGGTGAGCAACCTCAACTGGACCGAGTTCGACGCGATGTACGACCTGGTCGAGGAGACGGGCTCGGACGCCGTCGAGTACACCGTGGTCGACACGGTGCCCGGGCACACCGACGTCCTGCTCTTCGACGACGACGCCCGCAAAGAACTCATCGTGCGCAGCGAGGCTCTTCAAGCGCGCCTGGAGGCCCGGGGTGAGAGCCATCGCCTCTTCGGCTTCGACCATTGGCTTCGGCGCATCAAGACCGACGGGGTCACCGAGGGGCTCGGGGACGCCTCCATCGTGCACACCTTCCCGTGCACGATCGGCTGGACCTTCTTGCGCGTCATGCCCGACGGCAAAGTCACGAGCTGCTTGAAGTCCCACCGCATCCCCATCGGGAACCTCAATGACGAGCGACTCTCGGTCATGTGGAACAACGAGCGGCAGCGCTCCTTCCGGCGCATGACAAACGTGCGCGAGAAGAGCGATCCGTGGTTCTCGAACATCGGCAACGACCCCGACGTCGCCTGCGGGTGCGAGAAGAGCTGCGATGACCTGGGTCGCAACCTCGCCACCTGGAGGCGTCTGGAGCAGCTCAGCGGTCCGGAGAAGCTGCTCGTGCGCCACGCCAGCAAGGTCCTCACCGCGCTGTGACCGACCCCTTTCAGCTCCAGGACCCGTTTCGGGCCGTGGACGACGAGACCGGTCGCGCCGAGCTACGCGAGCGGGCGGACAACTACCGCAAGCTGGGCCGAAGCGAGGAGGTCCTGGACATCTATTGGCGGCTGTCGGACTGGCAGCGCATGGCGGACTACCTCATGGAGCTGGAGCGTCCGGTCGAGGCTGGGACTGCCTGGCTGAGGCTGCTCCCGTTCCTTCCGGTGCGAGCCGACACGCTGACCCGGGTTGAGGCCATGGCGGCCCGGGAGGCGGCGCGGTGCTATGCGAGCGGGGGGATGCACCGCGCAGGCGCTGGCCTGCTCCTCAACCTGGGCGACCGAGACGCGGCCATCGAGGTCCTCCGGGCCGGCGACCTGACCGACGAGATCGCAAGCGTCGAGGCGCACGAGAGCCTGGCTGGGAATCCCTGGCCTGGCGGCATGGTCTCGTCCAGAACTCCGGCCGGGGCGCGGGATGGCGCCGAGACATCCGAGCACCGCGTGGTTCGCCTCGGCTCCGAGGCAGCCGGCCCGGACCCCGCGGCCGACGACGGGTCCGGCTCCGCCCTCGACGCTCTGGTCCAGGTCCCCGTAGGCGACCCGCACTACCTCGATGTCGCGGACCTCGTGGCACGACTCGCGTTTCAACACGGCCTGATGTCGGCGAAGGTCGCGCTGTTCCTCGAGCCGCTCTTGTCGGGAGAGGGCCTCGATGGACGGCAGCCCGACGCCGACACCGTCTATAGACTCGGCCGCCTGCACGAGCGCATCGGAATCACCGAGAAGGCAACTGTGGCCTATGCGCACGCCCTCGCCATCAATCCCACGCACCGCGCGTCGGCCGTGCGCTCCGCGCGGCTGAAGAACCCCCAAGGGGGCGCTGAGGACGCGGTCGATGCCTTCTCCAAGAGCATGGAGATGGGGGCCTCGGAACACGACCGGGAGCAGCTTCGAGCGCGGGTGGTCACCACCACCACGGAGTTCAACCTCGGTCCGCTGGTGCCGGGCTCGGAGGTCGCCGGGCGGTTCTTGTTGGAGGACCCCATCGGAGAGGGCGGATGCGGCGTCGTCTTTTCGGCGCAAGACCACCAGACCGGCAAGCGTGTCGCCCTCAAGATCTTGCGTTCGGGGGCCGGAGAGTTGCGGGCAGTCCAGCGGTTCCAACGCGAGATCGAGATCAGCAAGGGGCTGCGCCACCCCAACGTCGTGGAGACCATGGACAGCGGCGAGTGGCGGGACCTCCACTGGATCTCCATGGAGCGGCTGGACGGCATCGACCTGGGGGTCCTGCTTCGCCGCATTGGCCGCCCGCTGCCCGTCGGTCCGTCGATCCGGGTCCTGCGCCAGACTCTCGAGGGCCTCTCTCACGCGCACGACAGCGGCGTCATCCACCGCGACATCAAGCCCTCGAACATCTTCGTGCTGAGGAAGACCCACAACATCAAGCTGTTGGACTTCGGACTCGCCTTCATCACCAATGCCACGCGCTTCACTCGCGCTGGCACCACGGTGGGCAGCCCCCGCTACATGGCTCCTGAGCGGCTGCGGGGCGACGTCGACTTCGGTCCCTGGAGCGACCTGTATGCGCTGGGCGTGGTGGTCCACCGGATGCTGACGGCGACGATGCCGTTCAAGGAGAAGGACCTCGTCCAGCTGCTGGCGGAGATCAGGTCCGTCGACCCTCCGCCGCCGTCGACCCTGAACTCCAGCGTGCCCCCGGAGCTCGACGCCATGGTCGCGAAGCTGCTTTCGAAGGAACCACTGGAGCGCTACCGCGCCGCCGGGGAGGTCCTCGCCGACCTCGACCCCCTGGAGCACCGCCTCGCCGCGGAGCGAGGAACGAAGAGGAACTGAGGCCGGCCCTCCTCATCGACACCCACGAGACCCGGGGCTGACCTGGGTTCCTTGGGACCTCGCGCGGCGAACGTCCTACAGGTAGCGGAACCAAAGCCCCGCGCGCTTTGCGGCGGCGCGTCGGTAGAGATTCGTCAGAGCCTCGAAGTCGTTCTCGAGCCAGGTCGCCGTCTCTTCGGCGCTCGGCCCGGTCCCGATGACGCCGTTGATGGCCTCGTCGAGAGTCGGCCGGTCGATGCCGTCGAGGGAGCTCGAGAGCTCGAGGACCTCGGCCGGCGGCCGGTAGGTGTGGCGCTCGGTGGGCGCGGACTGAGGCACCTCGAACACCAGGTCACCCACGTGGTCCTCGGGCGTCGCGGAGCCCTCGAGGATGCCGGGGAAGCCGTCCTCACCGATGTCGTCGGGGAAGAGCGCTTGAAGGACTCCAATGAGCTCGCTGCTCACGCGGACCGGCGCTCCACGCTTGCCGATGACTGACCAGCGAATCGCGGCGTCGCGGACCTCGGGCAGGTCGAGGCGGGCGAGGTTCGAGGCGGAGCGGTCGTCGCCGTGCTCCAGGGCGATCTGGCGCTCGAGATCGTCGATCATCGCGTCGCGGCCCGGCACGTCGAGGTCTTTCAGGCGGCGCTGAGCGGCCCGTAGTCGGTTCACCTCGTCGGGGTCGGCGCGATAGCCGGGAGCGAGGGCGGCTCGGTGGAGGATCGCGCGGTCTGCGCCCTTGGTGGCCACCTTCATGTAGGCCCAGAGCACCGTCTCGAAGAGACCTTCGTGGTCGACCGCGATGAGCTGTACCTGCACATCATCGCCAAACGGACCGTTCATCCGAGCACCTCCAGCGCCACCTCTTGCAGCCGTATCAAGGCCGGCCCCCACTCGCGAAGGAGGGGCGCGGCGCGACCCCGGTCGAGAGCGACCGGGTCTCCCCAAGGCTGCGTGCGCGCCGCCGATCCTACGCGTGACAGCGCACGATCGGTGCGGCCAGCGAGATCCGCGTGCACGGCGTCGAGGGGCTCGAGGGGAGAGCGACCTGCTGCCAGCGCGATCACGCGGGGCCAGGCTCCGAAGATCAGCTCCCGCGCCTGGGCCGCGCTCCCGCCGCGAAACACCCCGCCCGTGACGCTGATCAGAGCGGCCACCTCGGCCCGCAGGTCCGTGCCCACGAAGTCGGTGCCCTGAAGCCCGTCGTAGATGACGTCCTCCCCCATCAAGCGCCGCGCCCCGAGACGCAGGGCGAGGCGCCGTAGGGGCCTCCGCCACAGACGCCGGCGAAGCTGACCGTGCAGAGTCGCGAGGCTCAAGACCAGAGGCTCCGTCCCGTCGGCGCAGGCACCGACGAGCAGGTCTCGGTCCACGAGCCCCAGGTGGGCCGACAGACGGCGCCGCAGGGCGGCCGCCCGATGCAGGGGGGAGTCGTCGGCGACCACCGCGACGAGCTGGTGGGCGTGCAACGTTCCCCAGGGCCCGGGGAGCAGGTAGAGCGCGAGCATCTCGTGTTGGATGTGTCGGGGCAGGTCAGCGAGCAGGGTGCGCTCGAGAGCCGCGAGGGCGTCTGCGTGGGGCGCCGGGGACTCCGGGCGGGCTTCGGGATCGAGCCTGGGCCCGTCGTCTGCCGTCACCTCGCCCGCAAAGGTGGCGTGGGCCACTCCAAAGGTGGCGGCGAACACGGCGTCGCTGTCTGCGCCCGCCGGTGGAATCGCGGGAAAGCGCGAGGGAAGGGTCTGTCGCTCGCACACGCGGCGGAAGCTCTCGGCGGCACGGACCGCCGCTCCCGCGGGGGCATCCCGGTGCATCCCTCGCGGGAGCTCCCACCACAGGAGCTCGGCTGCGTGACGCAGCGCCCGACGTCGATCTTCGACCTCGTCGTCTTCGACGCGCGGAAGTGCCTCGCCCCAGACGGGTGCGCTCGACGGATGCCCCACGACACCACCGGACCACACCTCCCACTCCCGCGTGGAGATGGCCAGCGAGGGCGTCGAGGCGGCGATCTCGTAGAACCGCGCGCGCGCATCCGGTGGGCTGGGCTCGTGGATGAGGACCCACTGGGGCGCGTCGGGAAGGTGGGTTCCCTTCGGTCCCGCGAGGACCGTCACTGGTGTCAGGCCCGCCTCCCGGGCGGCGTGGACGATGCGGTCAGGGGCACCCCGACCCTCGAGCCGACTCACGGCGCGAGCGAGAGGACCGGCGACGGTGCGCAAAGGGACGGGGAGCCGACGAGACATGGCACGGCAGCATAGCCGCAGCCAGGCTCACTCAGCCGGGACGGGGGTCTGGAGGGCCTTCGCGAGGGCACGGGCCCGGCGCAGGAGTGGCTCCAACGTGCCATCGCACGCCGGCTCCTCCTGGTCTGCGCCATAACGGCACCACTCCCAGCGGTCCCCTTGCACGGCGGCGACCCGCTCTGCTCGCCGCGGAGGAGGGCACTGCCAGCCGCAGGGAGAGCTCACGAACCAGGTGGTTGGCGCGGAGCCAGCCTCCGGGGACTCGAGGAGCACGGCGTCGCTTCGGTCCACGCCCACGAGGGTTGGATCCGCGGACGGAAGGGTCACCGCGACCCCGAGGAGCGGAAGAAGCGTGGGGAGCAGGTCCTGTTGCCGGAGGGAGCTGGACGAGCGCTGCCCCGCGCGGGCGCCATCGGGGAGCCGGATCAGCATCGGGATGTCCTGGAGCACCGGTCGAGGGACGCTGTCCAGGGTGGTGGAGGCGTGTCCGATGCCGTCGTTCTCGAGCAGCTCCTCGCCATGGTCCGCGGTGAGGACGACCAGCGTGCGGCCGAGCTCTCCGCTCGCTTCGATGGCAGACATCACGCGTCCCAGCGCTGCGTCGGCGTCCGCCACTTCCGCGGCGTAGAGCGCTCTGACGATGGGCTTCAGCCAGTCGTGACGTCCCGGGAAGGCAGCCCTCGGCACCGTGTAGTGACTGCGGGCCCGGTCGAGGATTGGCGCGCTGGGGATCTCCGAGGGCAGGCCGAGCTCCAACAGCCTCTCAGGGGTCGCGTCATAGGGCGCATGCACGTCGCGCAGATGGACCCACGCGAAGACCGGGGCCTCGTTGGTGACGAGCGCGTGTCCCAGGGCGGTGGCCTCATCGCTCCGGTCGAGCTCGGTCGTGATGCCCAGGTGGCGGTAGTTCTCGGTGTCGTCGCCGGCGTGTCCGACGACGACCCACCCAGCGTCCGCCAGCTGCTCCAGCGGGAGCACCAGGCTGGGAGCGATGTCGAGGCCTCGCCCGTCGACCCCATGCACCGCGGGGTGGAGTGCGCTCAGGGTCGACACCATCGAGGGGCTGGTCCATGTCCCGGCGGCGACTCCAGCGAGGGCCAGCGACTCTGCGGCGAGAGCATCCATGGCCGGCGTCGGTACGGGAGCTCGCCCATGGGGAGGGACGTGATCAGCGCGAAGAGCGTCGATCGTGATGAGGACGACGTTGTGGTCGGCGTAGATGCCTTCGACGCGCTGGACCTCAACACGCTCTTGCGCCGCGGGGGCGTAGACCGGGACCTCCGCCGGGGGGCCATCCTGAGAACCACCGGTTCGGGGAGGTGGTGCGACGCCGATGGCCCGCTGGATTGGAGCAAATAGCAACGCCACCGTCACGAGAACCACTGGAGAGGCCCAAGCAGCCCATCCCCCGAGAGCCAGCAGCGGGACGATGGAGCCGCCGAGTCCATTGGCGAGCAGGTCCATCCAGTCGAACTGCCGCTCGGGATGCATGCCCTGCAACCCCTCGTCGCCCACCCCCGCGACGAGCACCAGTCCGATGGCGACCGCGCTCCTCGCCCGTCCTTCGCCGGCAGCTCGCCATGCGAGCCAGCCCAACGGCGGGTACAGCACGAGGTGGAAGCGCTCCTCGGGCAGCTCCCACTGCGAGAAGAGCAGAGCGGCGGCCAGGCCGGTGGCCAGGAGCACCGGGAGCGAAGGGGCCTCCTCTTCCTGGGCAAGGAACCAGCCGAGCCCGAGCAGGACTCCCCCGAAGGCGAGCATCACGAAGCTCGACAGGGCGTCGGCGCCGCGCAGCGCACTGGCGATGAGGCGGGCGGGTCCGACGGAGCACCAGACCGCGAGCACCGCCGCTGCGAAGAGCACGCGGTCTCGGATCATCCCGCCGGCCCGGGGTAGGCCGCGAGCAACGCCGGCGCGACGGCGTCCCACAGAAGCTCCGTCGCGCGGGTCGCCAGGGGACCGTCAGGACGGCGCCCGTGGGCCCAAGCGGCGGCCAGCGCCTGAGTCAGCGCCCTCTCGTCCCCCGGCGCGGTCCAGAACGCGCCCTCGGTCTCACCGAGCAGCGCCGGCGCGTGTCCCACGCGGCTACTGACTGTGGCGCAGCCCTCCAGGGCGGCCTCCACGGTGACCCGCCCCAGCACCTCGGTCCAGGAGGCGAGCACATGCACCCGCGCACGCCTCATCAATCCGCGCACCTTGTCGGCCGGGAGGGGGCCCAGCCATCGAGCGCCTTGTCGCTTGACGTTCTGGCGGAATCGACGGCCGTGCAGCATGTGACGCCCACGCACCATGCTTCCCACGAACACCACCGGCAGGCGCAGGCGTCGGGCCGCCGCCAGCACCGCCAGGGGGTTCTTCAAGGGCTCGATGCGCCCGACGCTGAGCACGAAGTCCCCCTGAAGCGGCGGCTTCGTCGGGGTGGCCTCGATGCGAGGCACTGCGGGGGGCACCACCGCGGTGCGCAGGGCGTCGGCACCACACCAGGTCCGGACCAGCGCCGCCTCGTTCTGGTGCGCAAGGAGGACGACCTCGGCGTTGGAGAGGACGTCGCGCGCGCGTCTGGCGATGTCCCACCGGCCAGCCCGGAGCGACGCGAATCGCTTCGGGTCCGTCACGAGCCGCGCGGCCACCGCGTCGAGCCCTCGCCGTCCGGCGCGGTGGTACTCGTCCGTTGGGTGAAGCAGCGGCGTGACCACCAGCCGTGCGCCGATCTTCTGGGCGTGCTCTGGAAGGTCCGCCCAATCCCCGGCGCGCTGCGCGTTCCA
>JAGSHC010000412.1 GCA_023954745.1 Deltaproteobacteria bacterium
AAGGCCCCAGCGCCTCCCCCCCACGACCCTCTGGAGGCCCGGCCCTCCCTCAGCCGGGTCGCCGCGGCTCGTCCAGTGAACATGCCCACCAGCGGCGTTCCGGTACCGACCAGCAAGAACAAGGTCACCACCGACCCCTCCACCGCACCTCCGTCACGCCCCGCCGTACCGCGCCCCTCCTCGTCCCGCTCCCTGCCCGCCGTCGGCGCCGACGCCGAGACTCAGCGAGCCGTGCCGTCGAAGCAGGCTGAGGATCCGCGGGCCGGCGACACCCGCAAGAAGCGGCACGAGGCGCAGGCAAAGGCACCCGCTCCCGCGAAGAAGAGGCGGCGCAAGCGCCCGATCTGGCAGTGGGCCGCCGCGCTGCTGATGCTCGGGTTCCTTGCGGGCGCCCTCGTGTTCTTCGGGGTGATCTGGCACTACAGCCAAGGCTTGCCGTCAGTGCAGTCTCTGGCGGTGTACGAGCCTCCCGTGGGAACCATCGTCACCGACGAACAGGGACGCTTCGTCGGCGAGTTCTTCAAGGAGCAGCGCTACGTCGTGCCCTTCGAGGAGATCCCTGAGAACCTGCGCAACGCCTTCGTGTCCGCCGAGGACGCAGCGTTCTGGGAGCACTCCGGGCTCGACTACATGGGCATCGTCCGCGCGATGATCAAGAACGTGAAGGCCGGCCGCATGGCCCAGGGCGCCTCCACAATCACCCAGCAGGTCGCGCGCTCCTTCCTTCTCACCCGCGAGAAGAAGCTCGCGCGCAAGATCCGTGAGGCCATCCTCAGTTACCGGGTGGAGAACTCCTTCGAGAAGGAGCACATCCTCTACCTCTATCTGAACCAGATCTTCCTCGGTCATGGCGCCTATGGCGTCCAGGCAGCCGCGCATCTGTACTTCGACAAGGACGTCAAGGACCTGGTCCTCGCGGAGTGCGCGATCATCGCCGGCCTGCCGCAGGCGCCGTCGAACTACTCGCCAAACCGGAACTTCAAGGCGGCGAAGGCGCGCCAGCGCTACGTGCTCGACCAGATGGCCCGGCGCGGCTACGTCACGCAGGAAGAAGCCGACGCCGCCTACGAACAGGACCTCGTCTTCAGCAAGAAGCGGGACCGCAACCTCGATCTCGCGCCCTTCTACGTGGAGCACGTCCGCCGGTACCTCTTCGACCAGGCAAAGGAAGCTGAGGAGCTCGCCGAGTCGGATCCCGAGGCCTGGAAGGACCACACCTACGCTGGATTGAACCCGCTGCGCTCGGCGCTGACGGTGACCATCCCCATCGACCTCGAGCTCCAGGCGGTGGCGAACCAGGCCGTCGCCGACGGCGTGCGGCTGGCGGACAAGCGCATCGGTTGGCGAGGCGCCCCCAAGAACCTCGCGGCCGCAGACGAGCGCGCTGCCGAGAAGCTGAAGATCGACAAGGCGCGGTCCTACGCGCTCATCCCCTACCACCCTGCCTTCGAGTTGCCTGAGGGACCGGTCCCCGAGGACGTGCTGCCCGCGCTCCAGGAGGGGGAGATCACCCGCGGAATCATCACCGAGGTAGGACGTACCTGGGCCCTGCTCGACGTCGGCAGCCACCGCGGGCTGATGCCCGTGAGCGACTTCTCGTGGTGCCACAACGTCAACCCCGAAGTGAACTTCAAGTACTTCAAGTGCCGTCGGGTGGACGACATCCTCGAGGAGGGTGACGTCGTCGGCGTGCGCGTCGAGAAGCTTGGCGAGACCTGGGAGAAGACCCTCCCGAAGGCCCACGCCGAAGCGAGCACCCCCCTGGCCCGCCTCTCGATGGAGCAGGACCCCTGGCCCGAGGCCTCGGCGATCACGATGCGGGTCGCCGACGGCGGGGTGTTGGCCATGGTCGGAGGGACGTCGTACGAAGGCAGCGAGTTCAACCGGGCGGTCCAGGCGCGGAGGCAAGTGGGTTCGACCTTCAAGCCCCTGGTCTACGCCGCGGCTCTGGACAGCGAGGACCACGAGTTCAACCTGTCGTCGATCCTCGTGGACGCGCCCATCGTCGAAGCCATGTCCGGTGTGGACGGCAAGCTGTGGAAGCCAGGGAACTCTGGCGGCGACTACCTCGGAGACACCACGTTCCGGCGGGGGCTCATCCTCAGCCGCAACATCGTGACCCTGAAGATCTGCCAGCAGATTGGCGTCGAGTACGCCCTCGACTACGTCAAGCGCTTCGGCTTCGAGAGCCCGGTGGACCCGAACCTGGCCTCCTGCCTCGGGGCATCTGCGATCACTCTCAAGGAGATGGTCTCGGCCTACTCGACGTTCTCGACCCTCGGGACGCGCGTCGAGCCCCGATTCATCACCGAGGTCCGTGACCGGCAAGGCGAGGTCGTGGAGCGACTCGACGCGGTGAAGCACGAAGAAGTGCTGGCCCCCGAGACGGCCTACATGATGGTGAACCTCATGCAGAGCGTGGTGTCGTCGGGGACGGCGCGGAAGGCTCTCTCGCTGGAGAAGACGGTGGCCGGCAAGACCGGGACCACCAACTCCTACCGCGACGCATGGTTCATGGGCTACACCCCCGAGGTCGTGACCGGGGTGTGGGTGGGACTCGACGAGTTCAAGAGCATGGGCCGTGGGCAGTACGGTGGCGAGGTAGCGCTTCCCATCTGGATCGACATCATGGAGCTCGCCCTGGAGACCTACCCCCCGAGCGAGTACGAGAAGCCCAAGGACATTCGCTGGAAGAAGGTCGACTCTCTCACCGGCAAGCTGGCCCGCGAAGGCCAACCGGGAGTGAAGGTCCCCTTCGTCAAGGGCACCGAGCCCAAGGAAGAAGCGCCCGTACAGGGTGCGGTCGATGCCGCCGATTTCTTGAGCGGGGAGTTTTAGATGCGCGTATTCGCCTTGTCGGGCTGCAGCGCAGCCTTCGCCCTCCTGTGTGTTCTGGCCCTCGGCGCATGCGAAGGAGAGGTCAGCCAGGGACCGGTGCCCTCCTGTGACCACGTGATCTGGGAGATGACTCCCACGACCGGGCCTACGTCCGGGGGCACCGAGGTGGTCGTCGATGGCTACTTCATCGCGGGAGACAGCGAGCGGGACGTGGTCGTGCGGGTCGGCAGCACCGACGCCGACGTGACCTCCATGAGCCGCGTGGGGTGTGACCCGTGCGATGCCTGCACCACCGAGAACTTGCTCTGCGCCAGCTGCGACCGCGAGTGCCGGGGACTGACCGACTACACCGACGGAGCAGGAACGGTGTACGAACCGTCCGCGTGCGTCGAGACGCTCGGCTTCACCACGCCACCGGGTGAGTCGGGTCCCGCGACGGTGACCATCATGAACTCTCGCGGGAGCAGTGACGACCTCACGTTCGTCTACGAGGGTGCCGGCGACGACGACGACTCAGCTGGCGACGACGACGACTCCGCAGGCGACGACGACGACTCCGCAGGCGACGACGACGACTCCGCAGGCGACGACGACGACTCCGCAGGCGACGACGACGACTCAGCTGGCGACGACGACGACTCCGCAGGCGACGACGACGACTCCGCCGGAGACGACGACGACTCCGCAGGCGACGACGACGA
>JAGSHC010000005.1 GCA_023954745.1 Deltaproteobacteria bacterium
CGAGCTCGACTTCCTGTTGCTGCACGGCCTGTTGCACTTGTTGGGCTACGACCACATCGAAGCGGACGAGCGCGCTGCCATGGAGGCCGAGGAGCAGCGTCTCTGGACGGCCCTGGGGCGTGCCGGTACCCTCCGCGAGCCCACCTGAAAGGGAGACGCAATGGCTGAAGTTCTCGACGATCTGAAGAGCACTCTCTCGAACCTCGGGGCTCGCCTCACCCAGCTTCGGGGGCATCTTTGACGTCGACGCCAAGCGAGATGAAGTCGCGCGTCTGACGGACAAGGCCGGCGATCCAGAGCTCTGGACCAACGCCGACGCCGCACGCAAGGTCATGCAGGACAAGGCGCGCCTGGAGAAGGTCGTCAACTCCTGGCAGTCCATCGCCGATCAGCTGGGCGACGCCGAGGCGGCCCTGGAGATCGCGGTCGAAGAGGACGAGCCGGAGTTTGCGGCCGAGGCGCGCGAAGCCGCGCCGAAGCTCGTGGCCCAGATCGAGCAGTTGGAGCTCCGCACCCTCCTCGGAGCAGAGGAGGACGCGGGCGCCGCCATCGTCGAGATCAACTCGGGAGCTGGCGGAACGGACGCCCAGGACTGGGCCGAGATGCTCCTGCGCATGTACACGCGCTGGGCCGAGCAGCAAGGCCACAAGGTGTCCCTGCTCGATCGCCAGGATGGGGAAGAGGCGGGGATCAAGTCCGCCACGCTTCAAGTGGAGGGGGACTACGCCTACGGGTTCCTCAAGGCGGAGATGGGCGTGCACCGCCTCGTACGCATCAGCCCCTTCGACAGCAACGCGCGGCGTCAGACCGCCTTCGCGGCCGTGGCCGCCTATCCCGACGTGGACCAGGAGATCGAGGTCGACATCAACGAGGGTGACCTCCGCATCGACCGCTACCGAGCGAGCGGCGCTGGCGGGCAGCACGTCAACACCACCGACTCCGCAGTGCGCATCACCCACGAGCCCACGGGCATCGTGGTCCAGTGCCAGAACGAGCGCAGCCAGCACAAGAACAAGGCCACAGCCATGAAGGTGCTTCGCGCGCGGCTGTATCAGTACTACGTCGACAAGGCCGAAGCGGAGGCCGAAGCGAAGGCCGCGCCCAAGCAGAAGATCGAGTGGGGCAGCCAGATCCGCAGCTACGTCTTGCAGCCGTACCAGATGGTCAAGGACCTGCGGACGTCCCACGAGACGGGAAACGTCTCCGCGGTGCTGGACGGGGACCTGACCCCATTCATGAAGGCATGGCTCAGCAAGGAAGCTGGGCAGGCCGAAGAGGACGAGGCTTGAGTCTGCGCCCTGGGTGTCTCAGGGGACGCTGACGTCCGGGCCCTTGAGGGCCTCCCGGAGCTCGGCCAGCCGTGCTGCGAGCTTCTTGTCGGAGCCGAGCACCTCGGCGAGGGGGTCCGTCATGTCAGCGCCCTCGCAGCCGCCGAACCCGGGAGGGTTGAGACAGAGACCGACGTCGGCCCAGCCGCCCTTCTTGCCCTTCTTGCGGACCTTGCCCAGTGACTCCCAGAGCGCGCCGCCGAGCTCCGCGCGGGATGCCTCGGTGAACGCGCGAATCCCGCGCGCCTTTGCCTGAACGGCCTCGATGCGGGGCAGGGTGGTCTCGTCTTGGATGAGAGACCCGTTGGCGTCGCGGGGGAGGTCGGCCACGACCTCTTGCAGCGCCGAGCGCGCTTCGGCGGCCAGCTCGTCGATCTGGTCGAGGGCCTCGGCCAACTCCGGCATCGAGATCACGAGATCCGCAGGGTGCAGCCAGGTAGCGCCTGCAGGGACCTGCCCCACGAGGGCGACCACCGACCCCGGCTCTTCGTAGTTGGTGATGGCAGGCCACCCGCCGTTCGCCAGCGCGCCTCCGTACTCGATGGGCGCGCCCTCGTCGTCGATGCCGACGATGAGCGGACCGAGGTCACCGCCGACGATCTCGAGCAGTCGCTCCTCGAGCACCTCGTCGCCGTCCCAGCGCCGAGCGATCTCCTGGCTGAAGTCGGTGCCCGGGCAGCTCGAGGTGTCCGCCTTCGCCGCTCCGCCGGGGCCCCCACCGGCGAGGGCGTCCATGGCGGATGCCTTCTTGGGCTGGCACTGGATGATGGCTCCCGGCGTCTCGGCCACGAGGCCCGCCACCGCGCGCTCGAGGGCCGCCGTGAAGGCCTCCTCGTAGGCGACCTGGGACTGGTCGAGCCGGAGCTGGATCCCCTTGAACTCGTACCCGAAGGTCTCGGACCGAGCGTCGAGCTTGGCTTCCCAGAGCGACGCGGCGTCCGTGTCCACGGAGCTGCCAGCCAGTCCCACCGAGAGCGCCATCTTCGCCAGCCGTCCGTCGACGTCCTGCAGCTTGCTCTCCACCTTCTCGAAGGTGCGGGAGGTGGACTCGCTCACGGACTTGAAGGCGGAGCTCCGGTCGGGGATCGCGGACTCGATGTAGTGGCCGCGGGGCGCTTCGGCCTCCTCCTTGGCCTCCTCGGCTCCGGCGACGGCGGGGAGGCCAGCGACGGCGGAGGCAGCGATGAGCAAAGCGAACGATCGATCGAGGACCATGAAGACTCCTGGGTGCGAGAGCGGCCGCATGCTAGCAGCGCCGCCAGCCTCTCCTTCTTGTGGTAGGACCGGAGGAAGATGGGGGTAGGGCCGGGGGAACATTGACGCTCCTGGGGTGTTCCCGTAACCCTGGCGCGCCCGCATGGACCAACCCGCCCCCCAGACGCAGCCCGCGACCCCTTCGGCGGCCCCCCCGCCGAGGCACACCGCGCGTGCTGCCCTCGCCCTCCTGACGTCGCCACTGTGGGTGCCGTGGGTGTTGGTGCGTGGCCTGACCCGCATCTGCGGTGAGGGGCTGCTGTTCTCGCTCGAGACCCTGCGGGGGAAGCCGCTCGATCTGGAGCTGGGGCCGGCGCGCATGCTGTTCGACAGCCTCGCGGTCCTGGCGTTCCCCGTGTTCGTCGCTGTCGAGACTGCCTGGTCGCTGCTCCTGGCCCTGTCGGAGCTGGTCATCGCGCCTCCGCCCCCCGGGACCCGACGTTCTGTCGTCGGCCGGCTTCTGTTGGGTGTTCTCCTTCTGCTCCTCGCTCCTCTGTGGTGCCCGCTCTACGGGGCCTGGTGGCTGTTGAGGCGCCTGAGCCAGGAGCTGATCGGTCCCACCGTCGGGCGCATCGCTCGTGGGGAGCCACCGCCCCGCCGCGGAGGACGCTTCGAGACGTTCGTCGCGCTTCGCTACATGCGCGGCCGCAAGTCCGCAGGGGTCTCGGTCGTCACGGGTCTGACCACCGCAGGGGTGACCGTGGGCGTGATGACCCTGATTGTGGTGTTGTCGGTGATGGCAGGGTTCGAGAAGGACCTGCAGGACAAGATCCTCGGCTCCAACTCCCACGTGATCGTGCGCTCCTACTGGAACACCATCGAGAACTGGGAGCAGATCAAGGAGACCGTCGACGGGACAGAGGGCGTGCTCGCCAGTACGCCGTTCCTCTACACAGAGTTCATGCTCCGGAGTCGCGACTCGGTCACCGGCGCCATCTTCAAGGGCATCCACCCCGCCACGGTCGGCGGAGTGACCGACGTCCTGAGCAACATCACCGTGGGGCCGCGGGGCCGCGTCAAAGACGGCGAGGCCGCAGGGATCCTCGCGAACCTGGACGACCCCGACTGGCCCGAGCCCCTGGACGGGAACGGCAAGCCCGCTGAGCCGCCACCGAAGCTCCCTGGTCTCCTGATTGGTCAAGAGATGGCCGCGCAGCTGGCGGTGACGGTGGGCGACGTCGTGCGGGGCATCAGCCCTCAGGGCGAGCCAGGTCCCATGGGCATGCGCGCGCGGGTGGACGAGTTCGTCGTGGTCGGAATCTTCCACTCGGGAATGTACGAGTATGACACCAAGTTTGCGTACGCAACTCTCGACACTGTAGGCAAATTCATCAAGTCAGATGGCGGGGTGACCGGCTTCGAGATCAAGGTGGGCGACATCTACGAGGCGCCCCGGATCGCGGGCCTCATCGGGGCTCGGCTGAAGTACCCCCTGTGGACCCAGGACTGGCAGAAGATGAACGAGGGCCTGTTCAAGGCGCTCAAGCTCGAGAAGACGGTGATGGGGATCATCCTCACCTTCATCGTGGCGGTGGCCTGCCTGAACATCATCAGCACCCTGTCCATGATGGTCATCGAGAAGGCGCGAGAGATCGCAATTCTCAAGGCCATGGGGGCAGGTAGGCTCGCAATCCTCAAGCTCTTCATGATTGATGGCCTCATCGTGGGCTTCATCGGTACGACCCTCGGAATCACCCTGGGCTTGGCGACGTGTTGGGCTCTGGCGCGGTGGGAGTTCATCCCGTTGAGCTCCGACGTCTATTACGTCGACACGCTTCCGGTGCACGTGTCTCCGGGGACGGTGGCCGTCGTGGCGGTCATCGCCGTCTCCATCGCGTTCCTCTCGACGCTGTACCCGTCGTCACAGGCGGCGAGCCTCGACCCGGTGGAGGGCCTGCGCGATGCCTGAGGGGCGTGGTCTGGAGCTGTCGCTGGAGGCGGTGAGCAAGGAGTACGTCCTCGGCGGACGCACGATCCCGGTGCTGAACGAGGCGGTCGCGACCATCGAGGCCGGGGAGGTCGTGGCGGTCGTCGGCAAGTCCGGCTCGGGCAAGAGCACCCTGCTCCAGCTCCTCGGGTTGCTCGACCAACCCACCGGGGGTCGCATCCTCTACGACGGGCGCGACCTTCGCTCCCAGCGGCCTGATGTGATAGAGGACTTCCGCAACCGGTACGTGGGTTTCGTGTTTCAGTTCCACCACCTGCTGCCGGAGTTCACTGCCACGGAGAATGTGATGATGCCCGCGCTGATTGCGGGCTGGTCGATGGGGGACGCCCGCACGAGGGCCATCTCCCTGTTGGAGCGGGTCGGACTGGGTCCGCGCCTCGACCACGCGCCGGGCGAGTTGTCCGGCGGGGAGCAGCAGCGGGTCGCGCTCGCGCGCGCGTTGTCTCTATCCCCATCCCTCGTCCTCGCTGACGAACCGACCGGAAACCTCGACCCACGAACCGCAAGCGACATCCACGAGCTCCTCATCGAGCTCAACCAGGAGATCGGGACCACGCTGCTCGTCGCCACCCACAACATGGCCCTCGCCCGCATGCTGCCGCGCACGTTGACGCTGCAGGACGGTGGGCTCGTGCCGTGGACCGAGGAGGAAGGAGCATGAGCCGGCTTCTCGTCGTGTGCGCCCTGATGCTCGCGGTGCTCTCGCCGTCGCTGGCCTCGGCCTGGGACTGGGAGGACCGCATCGGTGAGATTCGGGTCGGAGGCAACGAGAAGGTCGAGTCCGAGGCGATCCTCGAGATCATCCGGCTCCGCACGGGCGACATCCTGCGCAAGGAGGCCATCGCCCAGTCCATCCGCGACACCTATCGCCTGAGGTACTTCAAAGACGTGCGCGTGGAGGTAGAGGACGGAGTCGACGGCCCCATCGTCCTCATCGTCGTTGCTGAGAAGCCGTCCATCCGTGACGTCGTCATCAACGGCAACAAGAAGGTCACCACCGAAGACATCAAGGAGGTCATGAACCTCCGACCGTTCTCGATTCTCTCCGAGGCCAAGGTGCGCAGCAATGCGCGGAAGGTGGAGGACCTGTATCTCGAGAAGGGCTTCTTCCTCGCCGAGGTCGACACGACCATCACCGACGAGGGCAGCAACGAGGTCACGATCACCTTCGACATTGCCGAGAACAAGAAGGTTCTCGTCAAGGAGGTCAACCTCGTCGGCTGCGAGAACGTCAAGGCGTCGTACATCAAGGCGCGTCTCCAGACGAAGCCAGCTGGGATTCTCCCCGGGCTGGGCCAGGGCGGCACCTACCGCCGCGACACGCTGGACACCGACACCGAGATCATCCAGTACCTGTATTCCTCCTTCGGCTACGTCGATGCGCAGGTGAGCAAGCCCGAGGTCTTCCTCAGCCCCGACAAGCGTTGGGTCTACGTCACGATGCACGTCGAAGAGGGAGAGAAGTACCGGGTCGGCACCGTCGACATCGAAGGGGACATGATCTTCCCCAAGGAGGACCTTCAGAAGCTCCTCCGGACGAAGACCGGTGAGGTCTACAACCGAGTGCAAGTCGCCGAGGACGTCCAGCGGGTCGTCGACAAGTACAGCGCCGAGGGCTTCGCCTTCGCCAACGTCATCCCGCTCCCTCGGCAGGACCGCGAGCGCAAGGTCATCGACCTGGTGTTCGATGTCGCCAAGGGCAACGAGATTCACCTCGAAGACGTCGTGATCACCGGCAACCTGTCCACCTGGGACAAGGTCATTCGCCGCGAGGTGCCGATGGTCGAGGGGCAGCTGTTCCGCGGCAATGACATCGAGCGCACTCGTCGCCGCCTGGAGCGCCTCGGCTACTTCGAAGAGGTGAAGATCACCACCCCCCGAGGGAGCGACCCGGACACCCTCGATCTCGCCATCGACGTGACCGAGAAGCCCACCGGGACCTTCTCGCTGGGCGCTGGGTTCAGCACCACCGAGTCGTTCGTGTTCACGGCCAACATCAGCCGGGCCAACTTCCTGGGCCTCGGCTACACGATGAGCCTGAACGCCAACCTCAGCCTGGGGCGCAACCTGGTCGAGCGCGGGTTCTTCAACGGCGAGAACAGCCAGCAGCAGATCAGCTTCTCGATCTTCGACCCGTACTTCCTCGACACCCGTTGGACTGCGTCACTGTCGATCTTCTCGGTGAACCGCACCTATCAGGTCAGCGAGTTCAGCCGGGGGCTCAACGTGAGCTTCGGTCACTACATCGGCAAGAACGACGATGCCCAGGCGTCGCTCCGCTACTCGCTCGAAACGGTGGGTCTGACGTCGTTGCGGGAGACGCAGAAGCGCCAGTACGGCGGGCAGCTCTATCGGTCAGGCACCAAGAGCTCGCTCACCGCGTCCCTCATCTGGGACAAGCGCGACAACCGGATCACGCCCACGAAGGGCTTTTACCTGACCGGCTCTGCGGAACTCGCCGGTGGGTTCGGGACGAGGGCGAACGAAGAGACGGGGGAGGCCGCGAAGGTGGTCAACCTCCTCGGCGGCGACTTCCGGTTCCTGCGACTGCAGGCGAACTGGCGCTTCTTCTACCCACTGGGCACGCCCTTGCTGGTGTTCCGCTGGAACCTCTCCGTGGGCTACGTGAAGTCGCTCGACGGCACCCTGGTGCCCTTCACGGAGCGGTACCGCTCCGGTGGCATCAACTCGATTCGCGGCTTCCAGCCGCTGTCCCTCGGTCCGCAGGTCCGGTACCTGGTGAACAGCGACCCGGTGCACAGCAGCCGGTCGATCCCCATCGGCGGCACCGCCAGCCTGGTGAACAACCTCGAGATCGAGTTCCCAATCATTCCGCCGGCCCAGGTGCGCGGCGTCGTGTTCTTCGACAGCGGGAACGCGTTCGGTGGCCTCTACGGCACCGAGCCCTTCAACCCCGCCAATATTCGCCTGTCCGCCGGGTTCGGAGTCCGGTGGCGTTCGCCCATGGGTCCACTGCGTTTCGAGTGGGGCTTCCCCATCAATCGCAAGCCCGGGGAGCAAGGCCAGGTCTTCGAGTTCACCATTGGATCGTTCTTCTAGGGCTGCCTAGAGAACCTCGCCGCGCGGGACCCGCGCGCCCGGCCGATCCGGTCGGTACCAGGGGGGCGGCCCTTTGCACCCGCCCCAAGGAGAGAGCCCATGCGCCGTACGTTGCTTCTGATCACGCTGACCCTGTCCCTCCTCGCGCTGCCCTCCATGGCGAGCGCCCAGACGATGAAGCTCGGCGTCGTCGACTTCCAGGCTGCCCTCAACGATGTCGAAGAGGGCAAGAAGGCCCGCAAGGTCCTCGAGACCCGCTTCGAAGAGAAGCGCATGGGGCTCGAAGCTCGACGGACCGAGCTGGAGACGATGCGGGAGAACCTCGAGGCCCAGAAGGCCCTGCTCAGCGAAGACGCGCTGCGCGGCAAGGAGGCTGAGTTCAACACCCTCGCGGTGGAGTTCCAGCAGGATATGGTCGAGGCCCAGCAGGAGATGGCGCTGATGGAGCAGGAGCTCACCGGCGGCATCCTCGAGAAGCTGCTCAACGTGGCTCAGGCCATCGGCAAGGAGCAGGGCTACACGCTCATCGTCGAGGCGCAGGCCGTGGTCTTCGCCGACGACAGCCTGGACATCACGAGCCAGGTCATCGCGCGCTTCAACACGAAGTAGCCACCGACTCGCTCGGAGGGGCACGTGACCGAACACTCGACTCCCGCAGTGGATCCCCGAGGGGTCCTCGCACTGCTACCGCACCGGTATCCCTTCCTGCTCGTCGACCGCGTCGAGACCTGGGAGAAGGACGCCAAGATCGTCGCCACGAAGAACGTCACCTGGAACGAGCCCTACTTCACGGGCCACTTCCCCGGTGACCCCGTGATGCCGGGCGTCCTTCAGGTCGAGGCCCTCGCCCAGGCGGCGGCCCTGCTCGGCATGCTGAGCAAGCCGGAGCTGACCGAGAAGGGTGGCGGCGTGCTGCTGATGGGCCTCGACAAGGTGCGCTTTCGGCGCAAGGTCGTACCGGGCGACGTGCTCACCCTCACCGTCGAGGTGACTCGTCAGCGTGGCGACATCTGGCGGGTCAAGGGCGCAGCGACCGTGAGCGGCGAGCGGGCGGCCGAGGCCGACATCATGGCGACGTTCGTCGGTCCCGAAGCGATCGGCTGAGCCCCCGTGAGCACGCTGTTGCTCAGCGCCGGCGAGCGCAGTGGCGACCTGCTCGGCGGGGCCGTGCTCCGCTCGCTCCTTCAGCTCCAGCCTGACCTCAGCGTCACCGGCGTCGCTGGGCCGGCGATGCGGGCGGCTGGTCGCGACAGGCTGCAACCCTTCGCCGACATCGATCAACTCTCAGGGGCTGGGCTCGTCGAGTTGGTCCCACGCCTTCCTTCCATCCTGGGGGTGCGGACGCTTCTGCGCGAGGCCATCGAGCTTGGGCAGCCTCGGGCGGCGGTCCTCATCGACGCTCCCGATCTGCACCTCCCTCTGCTTGCGCGGGCGCGGCAGGCGGGCGTCCGAGCCATTCAGCTGGTGGCACCGCAGTTCTGGGCATGGAGGCCGGGGCGGGCTCGACGTCTCGCCGAGGGAGCCGACTGCGTTCTGTGCCTCTTCCGCTTCGAAACCCAGCGCCTCGAAGAGGTGGGGGCACGCGCCGTCTGGGTGGGACACCCCGTGGTCGAGCGGGCGGCTGATGCCCGCGCGGGGCGCAGGCAGGGGCGACGGCGCCTGGTGCTCTTGCCGGGGTCCCGGGCCCACGAACAGGCGCGACACGCCGAGGCGTTCGTCGAGGCGGCAAAGGAAGCGACCCGAGGACTGGACGTGCAAGTCGTGCTCTCATGGCCCTCGAAGCGTCCGTCTCCACCCGGGGTCGAGACGAGTGACGAAGAAGGAATCGCCCTGCTCGCCGGAGCAGACGCTGCCCTCGTCGCACCCGGTACCGCCACCCTGGAGGCCGCGATGGTGGATTGCCCGACGGTCGTTGCCGGTGCCCTGCATCCGGCGAGTGCCTTCGTCGCCCGCCGGCTCCTGCAGGTGGACCATGTGGCGCTGCCCAATCTCTTGCTCGGCACGCGTCGGGTGCCCGAAGTCCTCCAGGACCTCAGCGCACATCGCCTCGCTCCCGTGTTGAGGCGTGCCTTGGACCCGGAGGCGAGGCTCCAAGCCCGCGGGCTCCGAGAGGAACTGGCTGAGGTTCTCGGCCCCCCGGGGTTCGGCGATCGAGCGGCGCGGGCGATTCTCGAGAACTTGGAGATGGCGTGACGTCCTGGCGGCGCACGGCGGCCCTGGTCCGTCCCTACGCGGGGCCGCTGGTGGCGGCGTCGGTCCTCGCCGCGGTCGTGGCTGGCTGCCGCGGGCTGCTCGTGTGGCTCGTGCGGGACGTGCTCAACGGACTCCTCGTGGACTCGGATGCTCGGCTCGCGCTGCTGATCCCGCTGGGCATCGTGCTGCTCTTCGCAGTGCAGGGGGCCGCCCGCGCCGGTCGTACCTGGCTCACCCGGCGCTCAGCGATTCAGGCCGAGGCTGCACTGCGCCAGAGGCTCTTTGAGCACCTCCTAGGTCGTTCACCGGCGCGCCTCTCCGAAGACGGCGTCGGGGACCGCCTGAGTCGCTTGAGCCACGACGCGGGCAAGGTGCGCACGGCGATGGGCGCCGCGGTGACTGTGGTTCAGCGTCCACTGTCCGCGTTGGCGTTGCTGGCGGCGGCGGCGGTGATGGCGCCTTCGCTCTTCGTCTGGAGCCTGGTCGCCCTCCCGGCGGTCGCCGGGGTCATCGCGTGGAGCGGCCGGCGCACACGTAGCTCTTCGCTGGCTCACGCACGCTCTCTTGGGCGCCTCGAGACCCTCGCGCGGGACGCCTTGCGCGGCTTGCGGAGCATCCAGGCCCACAGCGCAGAGGACGCGGTGGCTCGGCAATTCGCGACCGACAACGAGCAGCAGGTCCGCTCCGCGCTGCGCACCACCGGCTACCGCGTCGTAGGGCCGCCTCTCGTCGAGCTCTCCGGGGCCGTCGGCGTGGCAGCGGTCATCGGGCTCGGCTCGGTTCAGGTCGCCCGTGGCGAACTGACGCCGGGAGCCCTCGTCGCGTTCCTGGTGGCTCTGGGGATGCTGAACGAACCGCTGAAGGGCTTCGCAGTGGCCCACGGACTCTGGTCGGACGCGCGAGGGGCGCTGGAGCGCGTGTTCGCGGAACTCGACACCTCCGATGCCCCCGTCGAGGGCGGCGTGCAGTTCGACTCCGACCGGGTGTGTCTGACCCTCGAGGCCATCTCGGTGGACCGCGGCAGGGGACCGGTGCTCGCAGGCGTCGATCTGGCCCTGGTCCCGGGAGAGATCGTGGTTCTCCACGGCGCCAACGGGGCGGGCAAGAGCACGCTCCTCGATGTGATCGCTGGGTTCTGCCCAGCGGATGGCGTCGTCCGTTGGAATGGTGTGCCCGCGTCGGGGCTGAGCTTGCGCAGTCGCCGGAGTCACCTCGCCCTGGTGGACCAGCACACCTGGCTCGGGGTGGGGACGCTCCTCGACGCAGTACTGCTGGGGCGTCCCAGCGCGTCGCGAGAAGAGGCCCTCTCGGCTCTCCACGCGGTCGGCTTCGCCCCAGGAGAAGGACTGCTCGGTGAGCTTCCACACGGGGTGGACACCCCGGTGGGGGACGCAGGCGCCGCTCTGTCAGGAGGAGAGCGGCAGCGCATCGCCCTCGCACGGGCACTCCTCCGAGATGCGCCCGTGCTGCTCCTGGACGAGCCCACCGCGCACCTCGACCCCGAGCATGGGGTCGACCTCCTCGACGTCCTTCGTCAGCTCGCGCCGGGGCGCACGGTGCTCATTGTCAGTCACTCCGAGCAACCGGATCTCATCGCAGATCGGGTCTTCGCGTTGCGGGACGGACGCGTCCGAGAGAGCTCTCGGCGGGCGGCGGCTTCGTGAACCGCCGGCGAATCGGACGAGGACTGCTGCTGTTGATCGCACCGTGGCTCGCCTCGCTCCGCATGAAGGTGGTCGGCCGCCGGCGGGTCGAGGAGCTGAGAGCCCATGGGGCGCCCTACCTCTACGCTCTGTGGCACTCGGACCAGTTGTTGGTCCTCCCGACCCACCGTCGAGACGACTGCACGGTGCTCGTCTCCCAGAGCGAAGACGGCGCGTTGCTCACGGGGGCCCTCGAAGGCTTGGGATACGAGGTCGTGCGCGGGTCGAGCTCCCGGGGCGGTGTGGCAGGCTGGCTGGGTCTTCGCCGGGCCATGAAGCGGGGGCGCACCCCGACGTTCGCCGTGGACGGGCCCCGGGGTCCTGCGCGTTCTGTCGCGGCGGGGGTCTTGGCATTGGCGCGGGCATCGGGCGCTCCCATCGTTCCGATCACGGCGTCGGCCCGGCGCGAGACCCGCACCCGAGGATGGGACCGGACCCGCGTGCCGTGGCCCGGGTCACGGGCGGTGGTGGTCTACGGCCGGCCGATCCGAGTCGCTCGGGAGGAAGAACTCTCGGACGCGGCGGCCCGCCTCGAAGCCTCTCTCCGCCATGCGAGCGACCGCGCCGAGAGACTCACGCGGTGAGTCGGTGGGCTCACGCGGCGACGGCGCCCCTCCGGCTGGTCACGCGCTTGCGTCGGGCCCGCGAAGAATCCTGGCCGGGACTCCCGAGACCGTCGGTGTGTGTCGGAAACATCGCCCTGGGGGGGAGGGCGAAGACGCCGCTCACGGCCGGCCTCGTGGCTGCCTTGAAGGAGCGGGGCTTCAGGCCGGGGATCCTCGCCCGGGGCTACCCCCGCGTGAGTCGGTCGAGTCAGCCCGTCGTGATCACGCGTGAGGGTCCCGTCGAGCCACCTTGGCTCCAACAGCTGGTCGTGGGCGGTTCACAGAGCACCGCTCACGCTGCGGCAGGCGTCCTGGGGGAAGAGGCGCCGTGGCTGGCAGCCGTCGCCGGCGCACCCGTCGCCGTCCATCCGGTGAGGACTCACGCGGCTCACGCGCTCATCGGGAGTCACCCGCATGTCGACGTGCTCGTTCTGGACGACGGGTATCAGTCCGCGGTGCGGTGTGATGTGGACGTGGTGGTAGTGGATCCGGAGGTGGATCTGCGAGGGAGAGGGGCTCTGCGTGAGTCGCCAGACCTGCCCGACGGGTGCCTGATCGTCTCCCTTCGGGGCTCGCTGGTGAAGAAGCCGGGTGGGCTGCGAGACCTCCGCACAGGTGTCCCGATGGCTCGCCCGACCCACCCCCTTACGCTGTGCGCGGCCGTCGGCGACCCCATGTCGGTGGAGCGCACCGCGCTCGATGCTGGGGTCACGCTCGCTGGGTCGCTCCGGCTGCGCGACCACCACGGACCCTCCGCGAGACGTCTGCGCGACGTCTCGGGTCCGATCCTCGTCACCGAGAAGGACGCTGTCGGCTGGGCCTTCGCGTCGGGTCGCGACGGCGTGGTGCTCGGGCTCGAGCTCGAAGGCGTCGAGGCGATCGCCGGGGCCGTGGCACGACAGCTTGAGGCTGGCTCGTGAGGCGCGTCCTGCATGTGGACCTGTCCCCCCGCTACCGAGGGGGACAGCGACAGCTCAGGCTCCTCGCCGTCGCTCAGCAACAGCAGGGGACCGATGCGCCGACCGTGGTGACGGCCTCGGAGCTCCTGCGAGAGCAGCTCCGGTCCGAGGGGGTCCCCGCCATTCGAGTCAGCGCTAACCCGGTGCTCGCGCTCCCGAGGATCCGGAGGCTCGTCGCCCAGTCCGAGATCCTCCATGCCCATGAAGCGCGCGCCCACGGGCTCTTGCGGGCTGCCCGGGGGAAGGGGTTGGTGGTGCACCGTCGCATCGACGACCCGCCATCCCCGCGCAGGACCACCCGCTGGAAGTACGCGGCCGGAACCGTGCTCTGCGTCTCTGAAGCGGTCCGGTCCGCCATGCGAACGTTTGGGGTGCCAGAGGAGCGGCTCCGTGTCGTCTACAGCGCCGCGCCCTCCTCGGAGTCCCTGGAGCACGTCGCAGAGGCTGGCCCGCTGCGGGTGCTGGCCCTCGGCGCCCTCGTCGAGCACAAGGGCCACCTCGATCTCGTGCAGGCGGTGCGCCACCTCGACGTGCCCGTGGTCGTGGATGTCGTCGGGGGGGGGCCTCTCCGTCGCTCCCTGGAGCAGGACGCGCGCCCGCTGCCGATTCGGTTTCTAGGAGACCCTCGAGGGGTCATGCCCAGGTTCGAGACCTACGACCTTCTGGTCCACCCCTCGCGCACCGAAGGCCTCGGGACCGCCACCTTGGATGCCCAGGTGGCGGGCCTCCCCGTACTCGCGACGACAGCCGGGGGCCTGCCTGAGGCCGTGGCCCCCTCCGGGTGGCTCGTTGCGCCGCAGAGTCCAAGGGCGCTGGCCGCCCAACTCGCGGCGATTGCCGCCCTGCCCCGACAGGAACTCCGGGCGCGGGGCGCTGCTGCGCGGCAGTGGGCGTCGCGCCGATTCTCGGTGGCGCGGATGCGGGACGAGGTAGCCGCCGTCTATGCGGATGTAGACTCGCTGAAGTGACCGAATACAAGACCGACTGTCGTCTCTTTACCGGCTTCTCCCCCTGTCAGTTCCGCCGCTCGTGTGCGGACTGTCCGCACTACGCCCCGGTGGGAGAGCGGGTCCTCCTGATTCAGCTCGACGCCCTGGGGGACGTCCTGCGGATGACCGCGCTGCTGCCCGCGATCCGTCGTGCCTACCGTGATGCCCACATCACGTGGCTCACGCGTGGCGAGTCGGCTCCCCTCCTCGCCAACAATCCGCTGGTCGATCGGGTCTTGCTCCTTGGGGACGCGACAGTGGCGACCCTGGAGGCCCTCAGCTTCGACCGCGTGCTCTGTCCCGAGAAGAGCGTTCCGGCGTGCGCGCTTCTCGATGTGGCCCGCGCGCCAGTGAAGAAGGGGTTCGGCCTCGACGCGGGGGGAGCCATCGTGCCCCTCGACGAGGACGCCGAGCCCCTCTACCGACTCGGACTGGACAACCACGCGAAGTTCTTCGAGAACGAGAGCTCCGCCCAGGAACTCGCGGCGCGCGCCGTGGGGCTGCCCTGGCACGGGGAGCGCTACGTGGTCGTGCTCGACGACGAGGAGCGCGCGGTCGCTCGCGCCGACCGGGAGGCTGCCCGGGTGCGTGACGACGAGGTGCTCATCGGTTGGAACAACGGCTGTGGGCCCCGCTACCCCTACAAGCGGCTGCTCGTCGACGACCAGGTGATGCTCATGAAGGCGACCTGGGAGCGCCTCACGGCGAAGGAGCGCACCGGCTTCGCGCTGCTAGGTGGTGGCACGGGGGACGGA
Source organism: Deltaproteobacteria bacterium (assembly GCA_023954745.1). Classification (GTDB taxonomy): domain Bacteria; phylum Myxococcota_A; class UBA796; order UBA9615; family UBA9615; genus JAGSHC01. Next base: position 14,795 of record JAGSHC010000005.1, read on the forward strand.
GAGCGCAACCGGGAAGTGGCGCGCCGGCTCGCTCACGAAGGCATCGCCGTCACGGAGACGCCGACGACTGCGGGCCTACGCCGGGGGCTCGCTTCGGTGGCGGGGTGCGACATGGTCTTCTCTGGCGACACTCTCGGGCTGCACATGGCGATCGGGCTGCGCAAGCCGGTGGTCGCCTGGTTTGGGATCACCTGCCACCAGGAGATCGAGGTCTTCGGGCGCGGCGTGAAGGTTCTCGCGGACGTCCCCTGCCGCCCCTGCTGGCTCCAGTCGTGCGATCTGGAGACGAAGTGCTATCGCTCGCTTCCCTGGGATGACGTGGCCAGCGCAGTCGCCGAGATGGCCGGCGGGCTGCTTCGGGACGGGTCCTGGGAAGGGGAGTTGCTCATTGGGGAGCTGCTTCGCGAGGACCGGGTGCCGCCTCCACTGGGGAACTCTCCGGGGCCCATCCTCCACGTCCTCTAGCGGCCCGCTCGGCCGTCTTTTTCCTCCTTCTCTCGAATGCCCACGGGAGCCGCTCCGTCCTAGGGACAGATGCGGCGATGTGCCGCTGATTGGAGAGAAGCAATGCTAAACAACCGAGTCTTTGTACCCGTTGTCTTGATCTTGTCCCTCTTGATGCCGACGGCTGCGTTCGCTGGCAGGAAGGGGCACTCCCGAGACCGGGACTACGCCCACGGGCGGAACCACCGAGCCCCTGTCGAGCAGGGGTACATCACAGTCCGTAACGACAACGATGCCGCCCTCGAAGTCCTTGTTCGCGGCAAGGTGCAGGGCGAGGTCGACGCCATGAGCACCGCGCGCTTTGGACCATTCCCCGAGGGGAACCACAAGGTGCGAGTACGCTTCAACCGCCGAGGACTTCGGTTCCCGGTCACCGTGCAAAAGGTGTACGTCGGACACGGCCCCGCCCGCGTCTTTGCCGCCCAGGCAGACGTCGGCCTCCTCAAGGTACGCAACGACTGGGTCGAGCCCATGACCGTGGTGCTCAACGGCCGCTCGGTCGGGACCATCGGTGCGAACCAGAAGCAGCTGTTCAAGCTCAGAGACGCCTACGGGCGGGTGGAGCTCCGCACTCCGCGGGGCACGACGGCGCTGACCAAGCACGTGAGCCTCCAGGGGCTGCAGCGAGACAGGGTCGCCATCGTTCCTCCGCGGGAGGGCACGGTGACCATCACCAACCCCAGCCGCCAGCACGCACTGGACATCCTCTGCGCGCGGGGCAGCGTGGTGGCGACCCTGCCTCCGAGCGCTCGACGCACGGTGATCCAGCCGGCGGGTGATGTGACGCTGACCGCCGCCTACCGCGGCCAGGCCATCCAGCGGACGACCGTCTTGAGCTCGCCGTACGACCGGTCGGCCTGGACTGTGGCCCTGCCGACCCGTTCGACGCTGGGGGTGCGGAACCCGAACCGGTTCTCGGTGGACGTCTTCGTCGGGGGCCAGTTCTTCGCGACGGTGGCTGGCAACGACAAGCTGATGCTGGACAACGTGCCGGTGGGCCACATTCAGGTGGAACTCGTCGGTCAAGGCCGCCGCGGTGGCATCTCGCAGGTGGTCAGCACTCGGGTGGACGCCCTCAGTGGCGGCTTCCTCCCCATCCCGCAGGTGCGGGTGGCGGACGGGCGCGGCGGGTCGTCGAGCAGCTGCGACAGTGGATACGCCGAGGTCCCGCCCCGGGACACGAGCCGTCGAGGTCGGGGGCGGAGCCGGAGCTACGCCCGGAACTAGCTCTCCAGAGCAGCGCTGAGCAGGCGAGCCCGCTCCGATTCGTCGGGGCGGGCTCGTCGCTTCATGGGTCCGAGCGCCGCCAGGCCCACCACGCAAGGGGGACCAGGATCGGCCACGCGAAGAAGCCCACGTCGGAGTCGAACCAGCCGAGCTCGAGGGGCCGCATCGAGAAAGGGAACAGGTACCGGTAGGAGGGCCGGACATGCCACTGCATCACGTCGAGGAGGAGATGCGCTACGCCTCCCCCGAGCAGGAGGGCCGCGAGCCGTCGCCTGGGAACTCCATCGAGGAGGAACCTGGGGAGGCCGGCCGCGAGGGCGGTCACCACGAACAGTAAACCCAGGGGCAGGTGCAACGCTCCAAACCCGGTCACGACCCAGTCCAGATCGACGCCTTGGGACACGGCGATGGGCTGGATGGTGCGGGAAATCGAGATGGCCGGGACCCGACTGACGATGTCGGGGAGCACTCCTCCGAAGACGAAGACCAGGAGTTCACGGCGTCGGAGACGGCCGGCCGGCAGCGCGACGTTGAGCAGCGTGTGGGTGAGCAGGTCAGGCATGGGAGGGCCGATGGCGCCACCGGCGCAGAACCCAGAACCCCAGAGCCAGGAGCCATGCCCCGAGCATCGCGATTCCCGTGACCTCCTTGAACCGGCGGTAGGGGTGTTCCTTGACCAGCTCTGGCACGACGACGAGGCCGCCGCCGTGGTAGCCGACAACCGAGATGATCGTGCCAGGGGAGGGGAGTGGCTCGTCGGGGAGCCAGGGGGTGACCTGCACGGGCCCCATCCAGCTTCGAAGGGACACGGTGTCGCCCTCTGCGGCGACGACCCTGGTGAACCCGAGATAGAGCTCGCGACCCTCGCAGGAGGCCGGGCGCGCCGCGCACTCGGCCAGGGACACCGATCGCGCGTCGATGGCCCGACCAAACAGACCGACGAACAGGAGGGCGCAAAGGACCGAGACGAGGGCGAGTCCGTGGCGCGGGGTCATGTCAGTGGTAGATCGGCCCGTCGTCGCCGACGACCCGAAGGTGCGACGGCCGCTTCGGTTTCGGGTCCCGCCGCACGAGCGGCCGGCTCCCGTCGTCTCCGAACAACCTCAAGATCACCCACCCGAGCAGCAGCCCGATGAGGTGCGCCTCGTGGCTGACTCCGGGGCTCGGGAACCCAAGCTCCAGTCCCACTGCCATCGGGATCAGCCAGATGGCGTCGAACTCAAAGGGGATGAAGAGCAGGTTGATCGGCCGCTTGGGAAAGGTCAGCGCGAACACCGCCATGACGGTGTAGACCGCGCCCGATGCACCAAGGGACCGGGACCCCCAGACGAGAAAGGGAAGGTCCCAGCCGGTCAGGTGGAGGATGCCCTCGAGCGCTACTTGAACCAAGCCGCCGGCCACGCCAGAGCCCATATACAGCCAGAGGAAACGCTTGTACCCCCAGCGCTGCGCGATGGTCGACCCAAACATCCAGAGGATGAAGAGGTTCCCAGCCAGATGCCCAAACTCCGAGTGGAGGAACAGGCGCGTCAGAGGTTGCCAGAGCATTCCTCGGAAGAACTGCGTGCTCTGAAGCGCCCCGTACTCCTCGATGAAGGTCGTCCCGCCTCCGATGCCGATCACTCGCTGGAGCACAAAGACGGCAGCAGTGGCGATGAGCAGATGCTTGATCACCTGGGGGGTGGCGGTGGGCCCAAACCGGAATTGGGCACCGCCTTGCTGGCCACCGGAGCGACTCATGAACCACCTCCAGTGAGTGGCGCCAACTCAGTGATAGATCGGGCCATCTGACCCTCCCTTCACGGTGTCCTCGACGGCGCGAAGAAGGCGGTCACCCTTCGCTCGGCGGGCGCGCCTCCGGGGGTCGAGTCGGTCGCGATAGCGCCAGAAGAGCCAGCCGCCAGCCATGCCTCCCAGCTCGTAGCCGCCGACTCCCGGTGCTGCTCCGAAGGGGACGAACATGCCCAGCGTGCGGCCGACGACGAGGAACGCCACTCCCACGGCGATCCACTTGAGCTTGACGGGCAAGACCATGAAGAAGCTCACGAATGCATCGGGCGTAAGCGAGCAATTCACAACAATGATCGCGAGCACGACTGCGCCGAAGCCGTAGTGGTATCCGGGGGGCTGCTGGATGAAGCCAAAGAGGGCCGCGCCCACGAGGGAGCCCACCGTCGCGGCCACCCACAGCTCCAGGAACCGCCTTCGCCCCAGGAACCGTTCGACGGTGTGGCCGAAGAAGCCGAGCCCAAAGAACCCCAGGACGTACCCCCCGAGCCCCCAGGGGGGGTAGAGCAGCGGCCCCGTGACGAGCTGCCACCAGCGGAAGCCGACGCCCATGGGGGGGCCGCCTCCCCCAGGCGCGCTCAGGGCGAGCAGGTTGGCCAGCGGGACCCGGGTGCCGGCGATGCTGGGAGCGAACAGCGGTGCGGCGTCCGTGGGAATCAGCGAGATCACCCAGCCGATGGCCCAGAGCGCGCCATAGAACAACAGGATGCTCCGCCCCAGATCCGTGAACTGGAGTCGAAAGCTGCCACTACGGGGAAGCGCTGCGGGGGTTGCCGCCATCGTCTTGACCATGACCTCGAAGACTCCCCTTGACAATACCTGTACATCCGTTCATTACTGAACAAACGTGTAGACCCAGCGACGCCCGCTGGGATCGCGGAAGGAGCACCCCATGAAGGGCTTGTCGTCGAGGCAGAGAGAGATCCTGGAGTACATGCACGAGCGGCTGGTCGAGGATCAGGTGCTCCCGTCGTACCGCGAGATTGGTGACGCCATGGGCATCAAGTCCACAAATGGTGTGTCCGACCACGTCAAGGCCCTGGAACGAAAGGGGTATGTCTCGCGCCGTGGAGGCGGGGGCAGGGGAGCGCTTGCTCGGGCGCTGACCCTGACGGAGCAGGCACTCCTCGAACTCGGCATCACGGCAAACGAGCCCGACCCGATCCTCACGGGGGACGTGGTCCAGATCGGGGTGTACGGCCAGGTGGCGGCTGGGCAGCCCGTCCTCGCGGTGGAGAACCGTGAAGAGACTCTGTTCGTCGACTCGTGCATGGTGCCCGGCGGTGGTCAGGTCTTCGCGCTCCGCGTCTCCGGAGAGTCGATGATCAACGCGGGCATCCTCCCGGGCGACTATCTCTTCATCCGCAAGCAGCGCACAGTCCGCAACGGGGAGATCGCGGTGGTCGTGATCGACGGGGACGCCACCGTGAAGACCTTCTTCCGAGAGGGAGACCGGATCCGCCTGCAGCCCGAGAACGACACGATGGAGCCGATCTACGTGGCGGCGTCCGAGTTCCGGGATGTGCAGGTCATGGGGGTTGTGTGCGGCGTCTATCGGAAGATGCACTGAGCTTCGATTGACGGAGGCCGTCCAGAGTTCTATAGATCGCGCCGCTCCGAGAGGAGCCCACGAATCTCTTCGTGGGGGATTAGCTCAGCTGGGAGAGCGCAGCGTTCGCAACGCTGAGGTCAGGGGTTCGATCCCCCTATCCTCCACCAATCTCGACGAGGCCCTGGGGTAATGACACCCCGGGGCTTCGTTCCTTGGAGGCGTCGTATGTCAGCTGCTCGTTGGCTCGCGCTCGCTGTCGTGTCGCTCGGGGGAGCGTGCAGCCCCGGCTGCGGCCCCGAGAAGGTCTCGCCCACTCCGTCCCTGGCCCAGGCTCCCGACGTCGCCCAGGAGCCCTCTGTGGGCTCTCCCGAGCCCACTCCAGTCCCTGAGTCTGCCGAGCCGGTCCCCAGCGCCGAGGTCGAGTCTGAGCCTGCGACACCGCCATCCACCCTCGAGGCGCGTCGTGCGGTGATGCGCGAGATCCTCGGACCGCAGGACCTCGGCACCTACGAAGTAGGCAGTGCCTACGACCTCGGAGCCATCAAGATGGCGAGCCTGGAGCGGAGCGGCGACGCGCAGCCGATTACGGCGCTGTCCGTGGCGGCCCAGAATGCGGGCTTTTCGACGGGGCTGCTCCAGCGCGCCTTCACGACCGGTGAGGGCGACGGTGGTCAGACGCACCCGCTCGAGGTGCTCGGGTACGACCTGGTTCAACCGCGGGGCGTGGGCGCACTGACTCTCGGGTCGCGCAGCATGCCGAGACTCGACTACGCCTGGCTGCGGGTCGATGAGGACTCGGGCGTGCGAGAGAACGGCTCGGGGTCCGCGGTCTGGCTGCACTGCTCCGACGACTCTCCGGGGCCGGTGGGAGACCGGTTCGTTCTCGTCAGCTCGGAGATGCCGTCGGACCGATACAAGGGAGAGCGTCTCGAGGCGTTCCTCGCATCCCTCAACTGGTGTGCGGGTCCCTAAATGGGCTTCTCTGTGCTCCAGGGCACCCCGATGTGCTCCAGGACACTCCCATGCACAACGTCCGATAATCAATATTATGTAAACTAATGAATTCGAACCAGAGGGACGAGAGGCCTCAGGTTCAACGTGAGCATTGCGGTGCGAACCGCGGCGTCGTGGGCGCGAACCGGGCGGAACTGCCGCGGACTACCAGCCCAGTGGGCGGTCCGCTCTCCAGCCGGGCTCTTCACTTCGGTCCGAGACGAGCCCACTCTCCGCGATGAGCGAGACGAGCAGTCCACCGCTGGTGGGAAACACAATCTGGCGCCCGTCCACGGCGATGGTGCTGGCGATGCCCGCGATGCGCGTCCCGTCCGATGGCCGCCACCGCCACTGGAGCTTGCCCTCGTAGCGGTCGAGCGCGTACAGGGAGCCGTCCACGTCGGCGACGAGGATGCTCCCGCCGGCCCGGGTCGGCGGCCCAAAGAGCCGGCCCTTCTTCTCCCAGGTCCACTCCACCTCGCCGGTCTCAGCGACGATGGACTGCACGCGGCCCTTGCTGTCTGACGTGTACACGGAGCCGCCAGCTTCGACCATCGAACTGACAGCGCCCGCGTCCTCGACGGTCCACAGGACGCGGCGCGTCTTGGGGTCGATGCCCATGACGGGCCCGTCGAACGCTCCGGCAACGAGGACTCCGTCCACCAGCAGCGGCTCCGCCTCGATGTCCGGGAACTGCCCCGAGCCCACGCGGGCCTCCCAGCGCAGACGACCCGACGCGGGGTCGAGCCCCACGACGACTCCGTCGGAGAACCCAGCCAGGACGACGCCCTCGGCCACCGTCGGCGCGGGCGAGCCGAGAATCGCGAGCTCCATGGAGGTCCGCGCGACTTCGCGCTTGTAGCTCCAGACCCACTTGCCCGTCGCGAGGTCGATCGCGGTGACCTGATCCCGCGCAGTGCTCACGAGGACCTGGTCTCCATTGACCACGGGGGTGCGGTACACGGCTCCCCCTGCGTCGTAGGGCGACTCCCACGCGGACTCGAAGGTCGCGTCCAGCCGCTGGATCTGCCCAAAGGTGTCGGCGACGATCCATCCACCGAGCACGGTGACGGACTCGCTCCTGGTCATGAACTCGTCGGTCCCGGCAATGGGCACCTGGACTTCGCGGGACTCCTCGGCGAACAGCGGCAGGGGGGCCGCTTGCACGGGCCCCGAGGTGCTCAGTACGCGACGGAGCAGGCCGTCGGCCCGGTCCATGACCAGCAGGCCGGCCTTGCGGGAGCTGCCCACCAGGAGCAGGTCCCCGTGGAGGGCCGGCACGCCGAGCTCCATCCGGTCGAGAGCCCAGCGGCCCTCATCCGGCAACTCGTAGGTCCAGTCGTCCGAGAGCGGCAGCCGAAAGCCGCCGTCGTACTTCCGCTCGGCGCGCGTCTGCTCGCCAGCACCAGCGAAGAAGCCGTCGCCCGCCCATGCGTCGAGACGCACGGGGTTGGTGAGCTGCGGCTCGCTGGGCCCAGCCATCGACGCCGAGCGCCGACAGCCGGTCTGCGCCGCGACCGCAAGTGCGAGGCTCAGCGTGAGTGTGAGCTGTGCGGCTCTCACGTGCTACTGCAGCGACGCCAGGCGGGCCTGCGCATCCGGGAGCAAGAGGCTGTCGGGGAACTCCTCCTCGAAGGTGGCGAGGAGGCCCTTTGCCTTGTCCTTGTCGCCGCTGGCGGCATGCACTCGAGCGAGATCGAGGGTGGCCTGCGCCTTCATGTCCCCCTTCGTCGCGCCGCGAAGGCTCTCGAGGATGCTTCCGGCTCCGGTGAAGTCGCCCTTTGCCTCGAGCACGTAGGCCTTGCCTACTTGTGCGCTGAGCCCCGTGAGGCTCTTGCCCGAAGCGACCGGCTCGTAGAAGCCGAGAGCCTCATCGTGCTTGCCGAGGCGGTATGCGATGCCGCCGGCGTCCACGCGGGCCTGATCGGCCTGCGGTGTCCCGTCGTACTCGTCGATGACGCCGGAGAGCGCGGTCAGGGCCTTGCCCAGAGCCTCGGTGTCCTCGGCGCCCACGTCGCTGGGAGGAGCGTTCAGCGCGGGAAGATCACGCCGCGCCTTGAACAGCGCCTCGGAGGCTTCCTGGGCCTTGTTGGCGGACATCGTGCCCATCAAGCCCCACACGAAGAGGAGCACGATGACGGCACCGACGGCCATCCCCAGCTCCTTGACGTGATCGAGCACCCAATCGATGAAAGGGCGACCCTGCTGCTGGAACTGGTCCGGCTGCTGGATCTCCTCGACGACTTCCTTGTGCTTCGTTCGTCGCTTGATGACCGCGTTTGCCCGCCGCTCCTTGCGGTTCATGGGGGCGTCGGGCGTAGGCCCTGCGGGGATTTCGTTGGGGTCAGGCTGCTCAGCGGCCACTGGTCACTCTCCGAAGGGCTCCGGGGGCCTCCCCGGAGCGACGCGCACAAATACGCGAACGAGGCGCCTTGGTCAAGACCCGGAGCGGTCCTTGAACACAAGTCGCACCGGCGTTCCCGACAGGTCGAACGCCGCGCGCAGCTGGTTGTTCAAGAACCGCCGGTACGAGACCGGGAGCGCTTTGGGTTGGTTGCAGAAGAACGTGAAGGTCGGTGGGCGTATTCCCGTCTGGGTCACGTAGTAGAAGCGAACGGGCCGGTGCTTGTGCATCGGCGGGGGCGTGCGGCCCCAGATCTCGCGGCCCCAGCGGTTCAGTTGCCCGGTGGAGATCGTGTAGCGATGGGCGAGGTTCGCCCGGTCGATGGCCGCCCAAATCTTGTGCACGCCGCGCCCCGTGAGGGCCGACAGGAACATCACGTCGGCCCAGGCGATGTGGGGGAAGCGTCGCCGAAGCTGGAAGAGGAACTCGCGTCGCGGTCCCTCGCCCTTCGGCTTCAGATCCCACTTGTTCACCACGACGATGACCGCCCTCCCCTGCTCCGAGGCAACCGCCGCGAGGCGGGCCTCCTGCTCGGTGACGCCCTCTTCGCCGTCCACCAGGAGCATGACGACGTGGGCCGCCTCGATGGTGCGTAGCGAGCGTCCGACGGTGAGCTTCTCGAGGCGGTCGTCGATGCGCCGGCGCTTGCGCACCCCGGCGGTGTCGATGAGCACGAACTTGTTCCCCTCGTGCTCGAAGTACACATCGACGGAGTCGCGGGTGGTCCCGGCCATGGGGGACGTGATCGAGCGCTGGTAGCCCAGCAGACGATTGAGGAGCGTGCTCTTTCCGACGTTGGGGCGCCCCAGCAGCGCAATGCGCGGGATGAAATCCTCCCGCTCTTCGGGCTCGAAGTCCGCGAGGTCCTCGGGATCGACGTCCTCGGCGTCAAAGGGCACGTCTTCGTCGTACAGCGGGCCCTCCCAGATGACCTCGACGCCGTCCTCGTCCATCACGACGCCGGGCTCGATGACCACGGGGTCCCCTTCCCCCTCGTCGGCCCAATCGGGCTCGGGGTCCGGCGCCTCGTCCTCGTCCCCGTCCCACGGCTCGGAGCCAGGGCCGCGGGCGGTCGTCGGCTCCATGGGCATGGCGTCGCCCAGCCGCATGAGTCGGCCGCCCTTCTCTGCCGTGCCCCTCTTCTCGCGACCGCGTCGCCGGCTGGGCTTCTCTCGCGCGCCCACGCCGTCCCAGGGGTCTTCGACGACACCGCGGGACTCCTCGTCTTCGGGCAGGACCGCAGCGATCGCGTCCTCGAGCTCTTCGAAGTTCAGCCCGTGCTCGGCGGAGACGTTGAAGAAGCCGTCTACGCCGAGGCGATAGAAGTCGGCCGTCATCACATCCGTCTTGGGGTGGTCCGCCTTGTTCAGGACGTAGAACACTGGCTGGGAGATTCCGCGCAGACGCTGGGCGATCTCCTCGTCGGTGGCGGTGAGGCCCGCCCGGATGTCCATGACGAACACGATGACGTCGGACTCCTCGATGGCGACGAGCGCCTGCTGCCGAATGAGGCGGGCCATGCGCTCGGTGGCGATCCCTTCTCGCTCCTCGAACCCCCCCGTGTCGCACAGAAGCACCGTGCGCTCGCCGATCTCGGCGAGAGCGTAGTTCCGGTCACGCGTGACCCCCGGGGTGTCCTGGACCAGGGCTTTCCGCCGCCCGAGGATGCGGTTGAAGATGGAGCTCTTTCCCACATTGGGGCGGCCCACGATGGCGACGACGGGCCGACTCATTCTCCCGCCCCCCCTCGGAAGTTCCCCAGGCGCTGCAGGAGGCTCCGATCATGCGTCCACTTGGACTTCGTTCCGACGGTCAACTGCAGGTACACCCGGCATCCGAGCAGGCGCTCGATGTCGAGTCGCGCCGCCGTGCCGATTTCCTTCAGCTTGCGCCCTCCTCGCCCGATCACCATGGCCTTCTGGGTGTCTCGCTCGACCCAGATGCGGGCCATGATCCGTACGAGGTCCTTGCCTTCCACCTCCTCGAACTCCTCGACCTCCACCGCAGTGGCGTAGGGAATCTCCTGGCCGGTGAGGCGAAAGACCTTCTCACGGACGAGCTCGCTGACGATAAAGCGCTCGCTGACGTCGGTGAGCTGATCCTTCGGGAAGAAGGGTGGCGACTCGGGCAGACGACCGACGATCTCTCGAAGCAGGTCCCCTACCCCATCACCCTTCTCCGCGGACACCGGAACGATGGCCTCCCAGGTTCCGGCCTGGTCCCAGGCCGCGAGGAGCGGGAGCAGGTCGGGGCGCTTTACGCGGTCGATCTTGTTGAGCACGGCCACCACTGGGAGGTCGCGCTTCTCCAGCGCGTCCAGCACCAGTCGGTTCCGCTCGGGCAACGCGGCGCTGCCGGCGACGTCGATCATGAAGATGACGAGGTCCACCTCGGACAACGCGTCCACGGCGGCGTCGACCATGCGCCGGTTGATGGGCGACTGGGCCTCGTGAATCCCCGGTGTATCCAGAAAGACGACTTGGGCGTCATCCCGGTTGTACAGACCGAGGATGCGGTTGCGGGTCGTTTGGGGCTTGCGGCTGACAATGCTGATCTTCTGCCCGAGCACACGATTTAGGAGCGTGCTCTTGCCCACATTGGGGCGGCCGATGATCGCTACGTAGCCGCAGCGGTGCTCGTTTGTTTCTTCGGACATGACGGGTTCGCCTGGAACGGGGGGAGGTCAGGAAGCCTTGCGCGCTCCTCGGAGCGGTGGGACCTCGTCGCGCTCAACCAACCCCGCGATCGCGCGGATACGTCCTCTCGGCTGCTCACTCAGGGCGAGCACGCGGATGGTGTCGAGGCGGAATCGCTCCTGAAAACCTCGAAGGGTGCTGTTCTCGTGACCGCGTAGCCAAGACTCTTCACGCGGGTGCACTACGAACGTCACGGCGCGTGTACCGAAGCTCCAGGCCGAAGTCAACGCGGCGCTGGCGGCTCCGCGAAGTAGTTCCGTCTCGACGCGGGTCCTCAAAGAGGGGTCGAAGGGCCCCGACAAGACCGGTGGTGCCTCCCACAAGTCCTGATCCGGCTGGAGCCCGACCCGAAGGACCGGGACCCCGGCGCTGCGCAGAGCACGGACCATCTCGCGGCAGGTCGTGATCGCTTCGCGGACCTCCATGGGGATCCAGCGACCGCGCCGATGGTGGGCGCCCAGGCGCGTCCCCCCCAACGCGAGGGCGGGGAGAATCCTGACACCGTCTGGCCGCGCACGAAGCACAGCGTCGACGGTCGTCATGGCCGACCGGTGCGAGCTCATGGGGAGACCGGGGGTCAGGACCGCGATGGCGCGGAGCCGGGCGCGATGCAGGCGCCCCAGAGCGTCGAGGCCAGCGCGGGCGGGTCGCGTGATCCCCAGAGCCCGAAGGGACTCCGGGTGCACCGTCAGCACATGCACCTCGACGGCCACCACCCCCCGGGCCCTGAACTCTCCGAGCGGCGCGCGCAGGACCGACTTCGGCCCCAGCGAGAGCCGAATGCCGCAGGCACGACGACGACGCACTTCCGTCTCCGCCGCGTCGAGCAGCGCGGTGCGCGGAGCTCGGGGAAGAGCCCACAGGTCCCCGCCATAGAAGGCGATCTCGACCGGAGTGCCCCCCGACTTGAGGAGGGCCCGCTCCACGGCCTGGTGCACCGCCTCCGGTCTGGGGCTCGGGGCGGCGTGGCGGCGCGCATCCGGGCCAGTGGACGGAGGACACAGCGGGCATCCGGGCTCGCAGTCAGTGTGGGGGAGCACGACCGGCGCGATGGTGTTCCGCCCCTTCATGTCCCCTTCCCGATCACCGCATCCAGGGCAGCCTTCGCCGCCGCTTCGTAGGCCTCTCTCTTGCTGCTGCCGGCCCCCTGACCCAGCTCTGTATCACCGATGAGGACGGCCGAGAGGAACTCCGGGGAGTGGTCGGGCCCCGACCGCGAAAGAACCTCGTAGCGCGGGGTGCCGCGCCTCTGTTGCTGCAGCCGCTCCTGCAGCTCTGTACGTGGGTTTCGGGGGGACCAGGGGCCGCCGTCACGGTCCCGTCGAGCGAGGGAGTCGGCCATCAGCCGCGTGACGAACGCGCGGGCTGGATCGAAGCCACCGTCCCTGTAGATGGCCCCGATGACCGCCTCGAGGGCGTCGCTGAGGATCGAGTCCTTCTCTCGGCCACCCTGGTCGGCCTCGCCTCGGCCCAACCGCAGATACTCCCCGAGCTCCAAGGTGCGCGCGTGGCGGCTGAGGCTCTCCGCTCGGACCAACATGGCCCGCGCCCGGGTAAGGCGCCCTTCGTCTACGTCGGGGAACTCGCGGACGAGGTACTCGGCGATCACCAGGCCCAGCACGGCATCGCCGAGGAACTCGAGCCGCTCGTTGTCCACCGCGGCGGGGGTCTGATCGTGAGCCCATGAGCGATGCACGAGGGCGCGGTCCAAGAGCTCGGGCCGAGCGAAGGAGTATCGGAGAGCGCCTTGGAGCGCTTGGAGGGCACCGGTGTTCACCGGCGGATCATGTCACGGCGAGACGACCAGCGGGTCAGGCACGCCCGGAGCACCAGCAACCGCGGTGAAGCTGCTCGACGGGCCCACGACCCAGAACTGCCTCTCGGGGGACGCAATGGCGAGCTCCCGGTCCACACCGAGGCCCTGGGGGTCCCACAACAGCGCCAGGCGCACCCGGGGCTCGCCTGGAATCACCCGCACCACGCCATCGCCGGAGCCAGGCATCGTGCTGACGGAGAGGATGGGAAGCGGGGCGGCGAACTGCCCTCCCCCCGTTCCTCGGAGCATGTAGACCCGACCGTCGTCGTCGGCGCGCAGTCCCAGGAACAGGTCCGCGACGCCATCCCCGGTGCCATCCCCGAGGTCGATGGAGTCGTAGGCCATGGGCAGCACCGCGCGCACCACTCCGCCGCTCAGGCCACCGTTGCCATCGCCGATCCACAAGCGGCACTGCGCGGCCACGGCCTCTTCGGCGCAGATCAGGAGGTCCGAAGCCCCATCGAGGTTCACATCGATCAGTCGGGGCGCGACGGCCCATCGCTCGCCTGCGGCCACCGCATCGATGGTGATGCTCGTAGTGCGTAGCTGGTACTCCCCGTCGCCTTCGCCGAGGTGCACGAAGATCGATCCCGCGCCTACGCTGTCGAGGAGCACGCTGACGAGATCCCCCGAACCATCGCCGTCCAGGTCTCCACCGGCGACGACCAGACTTCGACTTCCCAAGGAGACCACCTCGTTGATGGGCCCGGTCCAGTCGCCCTCGCACGTCCGGGAGATGGACGCGACGTCGTCCGCATCGGGATCCGAGGGGTCCACCTGCTGCCGCATCCATTCCGTCGCTCCGTCGCCGTCGAGGTCCACTGCGATGGCTGAGCCCACCACTCCGGAGGGGACCGGAGCCCCGAGGCCCTGAGGGTCACCCAGAGCCTCTCCGTCGACCGCCCAGACCCGCAGATCGCCTCCGGGGCCCGCGACGCCCACCCTCGGGGCGAGGTCGGCGGGGACCGGCTCGTCGGTGAGACCATCGCAGTCGTTGTCGACCCCATCGCACTCCTCGGCCAACTCCGGGGACACGTCGGCGCTCTCGTCGTCGCAGTCCCCTTCGCAGGGCCTCAGTCCATCGGTGTCGGAGTCGGACTCATCGTCTGGGACAAGCGCGTCGCAGTCGTTGTCGAGGCCATCGCAAAGCTCCGGGGCGCCGTCGAAGATCGTGGCGTCCTCGTCGTCGCAGTCAACGCAGTCGTGGGCCCCGTCCCCGTCGTCGTCGGCGAGCTCGCTGTCGTCGCCATCGACGAGGCCGTCGCAGTCGTTGTCCACCCCGTCGCAGACTTCGGGGAGACCGGGCGCGACCGCCGCGCTCGTGTCGTCGCAGTCTCCATCTGTCGGGAGCACGCCGTCCTGGTCACCGTCGATCGCCTCATCGGGATAGAACGCGTTCGGGGCACATCCCCCCAGAAGCGCGGAGAGCAGAAGGAGGACTCTGATCATCGGACCCGGACCCCTACGTCGAACCCGCCGCCGGCCGTGAGATGCGGCTTCGCGTCACCGGCGCTGCGGGCACCCACCGGGGAGCTCTCCGACGCAAACGCGTACAGCGCGAGCACCGGTTGCACCGCCGCCCCGGGCTTCGCCCCCGCGATGCGAACGCCCAGCTCAGGCCCCTGCACAAGGTAGGCGGCCGGGCCGGCGTAGCCGTCGGGAAGCAAAGCAGCTGCAGCCCCGGCGCCCGCGAAGGACCACGCAAGGAGCGGTCCCAGAGCGATGGGGCCCGCAGGGAATGCAGCGGCGATCTCCAGCCGAACTCCAACCTGTCCTGCCGGAGGCGCACCTGACGCTCCCCGGAGTCGCTCGCCGCGAGTCACGCCCAACAGGAGCGCCGCGTCGAGGAGAAGCCGCTCGTTGGCGACTCCGAGCTGTGCCCCCACGAGAAACCTCGCGGAGGCCCCCGCGTTGCCCTGCTGCGCGAACCCCGCGCCTCCTGTCTGGATCATCAGCCCACCAGAGGGTGGCGGCGGCGCCACGACAGGCGAGGCCTTCTTGGGGGCGGGACTCCGAGCGGGGCGTCGCGTGCGGGCCTTGTCCTCCGACTTGCGCTCGCCATACACCCCCGAGCCCGACGATTCGACCGAGGGCCGAAGGTCCATCCGCGTCACGCCCTTGGCGACGACCTCGACGATGTGGGCGCCGACCCGATAGCTCCCCACGGGGAGGTAGATGGAGGTGGATCCGTCCTCGAGCTCGCTCATTCTCTGGCGCGCGGCTTCGAACGCGCGCTTCAGCTCGGGGTCGAGGAGCGGGGTCGCCGGGGCCGGGCGAGTTGCCCCCGCCGCCGTGCCCCCGATGATGAGCACCTTGCCGAAACGGCTGGTGAGGAAGTCATGAAACTCCGCGAACTCGGGGTCGAGGCGCGGAGAGAGAGCCGCCGCCGTCTTGGCCGCCTCGACGGCCCCCGCCAGCTCGCCCAGCGAGTAGCGAGTGCGCGCGATCTGTTCGTGGAGCTCCGCCGCAGCCTGGCCCTCTGGCAGGAGAGCCGCGGCCTCGAACTCCGCGAGGGCCTGTCGCGCCTGACCCGACTGCAAAAAGAAGCGTCCCTGCGCCATGCGGTGGCCGAAGCTGCTCGCAGGGGTCGTCGTAGGCTCCTCCTCCTCGGCATGAGCCGAGCCTGGAACGAGCCCGAGGCACAGGGCGGCCAGCGCGAGGCTAGAAGCGGAGCGCGAGACCCACATCGAGGCCACCTCCGATCCGCAGGAACTGCCGGGTGTCGAGGCCCACGAGCTCCGTGCCGAGTCCGGCGAGGAGGACTCCCTCGGCTCCAATGAAGCTGCCGCCGACCGCCTCGACCGACGCTCCGATACGAATCCCGACCCGCCGCGGGTCGCCGGCTGGGAGGATGAGCAGGTCGAGCCCGAGCAGTCCGCCGGCTCCCCCCGTGCCAAGGGCACACTCGCCCAGCCAGCCGTGCCCGGTGGCGGTCTGCAAGGTCTCGCAGCCGACCACCGCGGGGCCGAGGAGCCCGCCCAGGAACCCCAGGTGGGGGGTCAGCCATGCTCCTCCGCCCAGGCGCACGTCGAGACCCACGTCGAGAATGCCGACAATCTCTGCGCCCACCGACTGCCGGCCCGGGTTCGTGGGGGAGGTTGGGCTCACCGCGCGGGAGCCGGCCACGCGGGCGCGTCCCTGCACCCGCGCGGGACCCACGTGAACTCCGATGCCGAAGACCCCGCCCAGTCGCAAGGGAGAGGTGCCGACCGTGCCGCCGGGGATCCCGGTCAGCCCGACGTGGGCGCCCACGAAGAACTCTCGGGGCCCGCCCAAGGCGACGAAGCCCGCGTCGTCACCGCGCAATGCGCCGGTCTGGAACGGGACGTCCTCAGCGTCGAGCACCAGCGCGAAGGCTTCGCCCGCGGTCACCTCGAACTCGTGCGAGCCCAGCGAGTAGGTGCCGAAGGGCAGCCACACGGTGGGCTCGGTGAGTCCCTTCCGCCCAGTGCGTTCCACGAGGGCTGCGAGGGTCTCCTTCTGCTTCGGGTCGATGAGGAAGCCCGTGTGGGCGAGGTCCAGCGGGCGCGTTGGCAGCTCGCGGCCCTCCGGCGCGTACAACAGCAGGCGGCCGTAGGAGGAATAGAGACGATCCAGTTCAGCCTTTGCCTCACGCTGGGCTTCGTCGCCCAGTACCGAGGCCAGCTCCCACGCGTGGATTGCCAGGCCTACCCGGCCGGCCTTCTCAGCGGCATTGGCGAGCTTGCTGTGGCAAGGCCGTGAGACCTTGCCCTCCGCGGTGTCGCAGGCCTCCTCGAGGGAATCGGCCGCTTCGTCGAACTTCCCGAACTGGAACAGCAGGTCGGCCTGCCGACTGAGGAACTCGAAGGACTTCGGTTCCTCTTCCGTGGTCGATTGGGCGGTCGCTCCGTAGGGGGCCAGAGCCCACGCCAGGAAGCACACCGCGCTCAGGGCACGCAGGGTCACCCGGACTCAGGCCTCTTCGCTGGTCTTCGAGGCGCGCCGGCGATCCCGCTCGGCACGACGCGCGCGGGCCGCATCGAGCATCTCCTTGGGGAAGCGCAGCCCCGCGAGCTTGATCTGCTCGGCGAAGGACGGCAGACGGCCCGTCGGCTCCAGGCGTCCCAGGATCTTGCCGTCCTCGTCCTTGCCCTCGGCCTTGAACGTGAAGAGGTCTCGCACCTGGTACTGACCGTCCGCGAGCTCCAAAACCTCGGTGATGTGGGTGATCTTCCGGCTGCCGTCGTGGAAGCGGGCCTGCTGCACGACCACGTCGAGAGCCATGGCGATCTGACTTCGCAGCGCCCACAGGGGCAACTCCACGTCGCCCATGAGGCACAGCGTCTCGAGCCGGGACAGCGTCTCCATGGGCGTCGACGCGTGAGTCGTGGACATGGACCCCTTGTGGCCCGAGACCATGGCCTGGATCATGTCCAGCGCCTCGCCGGAGCGGACCTCGCCGATGACCACCCGGTCGGGGCGCATCCGCATCGCTGAGCGGAAGAGGTTGCGAATCGTGACGGCCCCCCTGCCCTGGCGGTCCGGCGGCCGAGACTCGTAGTAGAGGAGGTGCGGCTTCTGGAGCTGGAGCTCCGTGCTGTCCTCGATGACGATGATTCGCTGGTCGTCGGGGATGAACGAGCTCATCACGTTCAGAAGGGAGGTCTTCCCCGAGCCTGTTCCTCCCGCGATGACGATGTTGCACTCGATCTTCACGGCGGCGTCGAGGAACTCGGCCGCGGCGGGGGTCATGGACCCGAAGCCCAGCAGCTTCTCTACCGTCAGTGCTTCCCGGAAGAACTTGCGGATGGCGATGCAGATGCCCTTGCGGGCGACGGGCGGCATCGTGATGTGCACGCGGCTGCCGTTGGGCAGGCGGGCGTCCAGCAAGGGGCTCTCCCAATCGATCACCCGCCCGACGTACTGGGCGATGTTCTTCGCGAGAGCAAACACGTGGTCCTCGTGGGCGAACTTCGCGTCCGTCAACTCGAGCTTCCCGCCCCGCTCCACAAAGACCTCTTCGGGACCGTTGATGAGGATCTCAGAGACGGAGTTGTCGTCGAGGTGGTGCTGGATGGGCACGAGGTACAGCGCGAGAGTCTGCTCGAAGACGCTCTCGAGAGTGGCGGTCATGGTGCTCCTGGAGGTCGGGGGCGCAGCTCGGCGTCAGTTGCCGAAGACAGAGCCGCCCTTTTTGCCCCGCATCAACTTGTCGAGGACCTTCTTCTGCTTGCGACCGAACTGATAACGCTCGTCTTCCTTGTCCGGGAAGATGCGCTGCAGCCGCTCCATCTCTTCGAGGGCTCGGTCGTAGTTTCCTGCGGACTTCTCCCGCACGTAGGCCAGCTTGAGACGGCGGAACTCCTGGTCGAGCAGACCCTCAGCCTCGGCGATCTTCCGGTCCATCTCGCTGGCGAAGGCCGGCCAGTTTTCCGGGGGCACGAGCCCGAGCTGGCCCTTGGAGCGCTTCATGAACTCCACAGAGGTCCACAGGTTCTCGTCCGCGATCTGGTACTCGCGGAGGTACGTGGAGCCGATGCCAAAGAGCCGCTGGGCCTCGGCGATGATCTCCTGGTCCGTCCGGTCGTTGCGGGGCGGGAGGATGATCTCCTCGGGCGTCGGGGTCGTCGTGCCCGGGCCCGGCGCCACGGGCGCGGTGCTTGGCTGGGTCAGCGCATAGGCGAACGACAGCAAGATGACGACGGCGGCGCCAACCAGCACGACGTTGCGGATGAGGGGGAGGTTCGGCGGAGCCTTCTTGCCCTTCCCCTTTCCGCGGCCCTTCTTCTTCCGCTTCTTCGCGGTGATCACACCGGAGGAAGACCTGCGCGGGCCGGGAGCGCCCGGGCCCGGGGCCCGGCCTGGCGTCCCCGGCATCCCTGCGGACGAGGGCATCCCGGGAGCGGGAGGCATCCCCATGGACGAGCGACCCATGTTGGGGGGCATCCCCATCTGGGAGGGCGGACCCTGGGGCGGAACCCCCGGCGGCAGGCCGAACTGCGAGGGCGGGCCCTGGGGGGGGCCGCCGCGCGGTGGCGGTGGCGGCGCACCGAGGTGCGCGGGGTGCTGGCCGGAGAGGTGCCCGTAGGTGCCGGTCCCGATTCCTCCTGGAGGGGGCCCGGGAGGAGGCCCGGGGGGCAGTCCTCCGAGGGGGCCGGGAGGGTGCGTGTCCTGGCCACCGTGGGTGGGGCCTTGCTTGACGACGGTCGCCTCAGCCCCCGGCTTGGGGAGGGGCGCGCCCGCGCGCGAGTCCATCGAGCTCCCGGCGAACGCCACCGTCGCTTCGGGGTCCTGCTTCGCCGCTCCCTCCCGAGGGATACGCACCCGCAGCGCGATATCGCAGAACGTGATCAAGTCCCCGTCCTGCACGTAGACCCGCTCGATGGGACGGTCATTGAGGTACGTGTGGTTGACGGTGCCGAGGTTCTCGAGGACGAGCTGGTCGCCTTGCCAACTCATCTCACACTGCTGGCGGCTCACATGCGGAGAGGACACCTGGAGTTGGCACTGGGAACCCCTGCCGACAAGGATCGTGTCCTCGCGGAGGGAATAGGTCTCGCCGACATCTGGGCCGGCGAGGATTTCGACCTGGATCAGTCGCGCCAAACTCGTTCTCGTTGCCTTCGAAGAGTACCAGTGTTCACGCGACCGACGGAAAGCCCGCCGGTGCGCGATCGAGCTAGAAGAGCTCGCCCTTCGCGGCTCGTACGATGATGCCGCCGAACAGCGTGAGCAAGACCGCACCGACAATGAAGAGCAGCGGCATGATCATCTTGACCGGTGCCTCGCCCGCGAGCTTCTCGGCGCGCTGGCTCCGCTTGAGGCGGATCGCCTGGGCCTGAATCCGCAGGATGTTCGTCAGAGGAGTACCCATCTGCTCAGCCTGGACCACGGAACTCACCAGGCCTGAGACGTAGTCCGATGGGATGCGGTCCTTGAGATTGATCAGGGCCTCACGCCGGGTGGTGCCCATCTTCACTTCCTGAAGCACGTACCGCATCTCCTCCACGAGGGGGCTGTCCGTGGAGTCCTTGTTGACGATGCGCTCGAGCGAACTGTTGAAGTCGAGACCTGCGCCGACGGACAGCGCGAGCACGTCGAGCATGTACGGCAGGTCCTTGTTGATGGACGTGATCCGCGTCATCACCTGCTCGTCGAGGTACATCACGGGGAAGTAGGCGCCGAACATCGCCGCGACCATGCACAGCGGGATGCGGGGGCTGCCGGTGACGCTGGTGTTGAAGAAGAACGCCAGTCCAAAGAAGCTCAAGGCGCTCAGGACGCCGAAGGCGAGGTACTCGTCGGGGGTGAAGCCCCCCATGTAGCCCGCCCGGGCCAGCCGATCCCGCAGGCCGTTGCGCAGATTCGTGATGGGGAGCAGCTCGCCCCAGAACGTGAAGATCTTCAGCGTGCTGATGAGGATGCGGTAGATGGGCGACTGCGCCATCAACTGCCGGCGCTTGTTCATCAGGTACCCGCGCTCGGGCACCGTGCCCCGATACTCCTCGTCCGGGAAGAACCCGAGACCGAAGAGGAACACCGCACCAATGGCCAGGAGGCCAGCGACGATGCTCAGCAGGGTGCTTGTGGCCATCGACCTGGCTCTCCTAGACGTCCACCGAGACGATCTTGCGAATCATGAAGATCCCGACAATCTCGAAGAGGGCGATGAAGAAGAGGATGATCCAGCCGATGGGGTCCTCCCAGAGGGGCGAGACCATGAGCGGGTCGACCTTGTAGATGAGCACCGCCATGCCGACGGGCAGCGACCCGAGGACCCAGGCCTGCATGCGGCCCTGAGCGGTCATCGTCTCGATCTTGTCCTCGAGGCGGCGGATGTCCCGAATCGCCTCGGCGGTGTCCTCGAACACCTGGGGCAAGTTGCCACCGGCGACACGCGCGACCTGCACCGACGTGATCACGAGGTCGAGGTTCTTGCTGCGGACCCGCTCGCCCATGTTGTTCATGGCTTCATCGAGCGTCAGGCCCAGCTTGTGCTCCTTGAGCATCAAGCCGAACTCCTGGGCGATGGGCGGCGCGGTGTTGTCCACGAGGATGCCGATGGCCTGCGGCAGGGTGAGGCCGGCGCGCAGAGAGTTCGACATGGAGATGAGCGCGTCGGGGATCTGATCTTCGAGCCGCTCCAGGCGCTGTCGCTTCGCCCGGGCGAGGCCGAGCCACGGGAACAGCCCCACCAGAATCGAGACGAGCACGCCGTTGGCCGGCCCGAGCAGGTAGCTCACGAAGATGAACAAGACCGTCGTGATCGCGATGTGCGTGTAGAAGTACTTCTTCGGGTCGGTGCGCGAGTAGATCGCATCCAGCGCCCGGTGCAGCCGCTCCAGATAGGAGCGCTCGAAGCGCTTCCAGCCCGTGATCAGCTCGGGGCCGTTGAGCCAGGCGAGCAGAAACACAATCCCGCCAATGGCGAGCCCGATGACGGTGACGATGAGGGACGCGTCCATTAGATGAAGCTCCCGTCGGCGATGATGCCGGAGTTGATGAGGTCCGGGATGAAGCTCGGGATGTACCCGGTGAGCACCATTTCCCCGACGATCTTCCCGTTGTCATCGATGCCGCGCTGCTGGAACTTGAAGATGTCCTCGAGCCGAAGCCGCCCGTCGTCATCGAGGCCCACGCACTCGGTGACATGGGTCACCCGGCGGGTGCCGTCCGAGAAGCGCGACTGCTGCACCACCACATGAATGGCGGCGGCGATCTGCTCGCGGATTGCCTTTACCGGCAGGTCCATTCCCGCCATGAGCACCATGGTCTCGAGGCGGCTCATCATGTCGGTGGGGGTGTTCGCGTGGCCCGTAGTGAGGGAGCCGTCGTGACCGGTGTTCATGGCCTGGAGCATGTCCAGGGCCTCTCCCCCGCGGCACTCACCCACGACGATGCGGTCGGGGCGCATGCGCAAGGAGTTCTTCACGAGGTCGCGGATCTCGTAGGCCCCCTTCCCTTCGAGGTTGGCGGGTCGGGTCTCGAGGCTGACCACATGGTCCTGAGGCAGTCGCAGCTCCGCGGCGTCCTCGATGGTGACGATGCGCTCCTTGTTGGGAATGAAGCTGCTCAGGCAGTTGAGCAGTGTCGTCTTCCCGGAGCCGGTGCCGCCAGAGATGATGATGTTCTTGTGTCCGAGTACGCACTTCTCGAGGAAGCTCGCAATCTGCTGGGTCACCGAGCCGAACCCCACCAAGTCCTGCATGGTGAGGGACTTCTTGCCGAACTTCCGGATCGTGATGCAGGGGCCCTTGATGGCCAGGGGCGGGATGATCGCGTTGACGCGCGAGCCGTCCTTGAGGCGGGCGTCCACTAGCGGTGAACTCTCGTCGATGCGGCGCCCCAGGGGCGTGATGATGCGCTCGATGACCGCCAGGACCGCTTCGTGGCTCGTGAAGGTCTTCCCGGTGAACTCGATGTTCCCCGCGCGCTCCACGTAGATCTGGTCCTTGTTGACGACCATGATCTCCGTGATGGAGTCGTCGTCGAGGAAGTCCTCGAGGGGGCCGAGGCCGAGGGCCTCGTTGAGGACCTCTTTGATGAGCAGCTCGCGGTCGAGGTCGGGCTCAATGTCCGCTTCGAGCTCGGCGATGATGTCGAAGAGGAGGTTCCGCGCACGCTCGCGAAGGTCCTCTTCGGCCACCTTGTCCATGTCGAGAGTCTTGAGGTCCAGGTACTGGAGCAGGCGGCGGTGGACGCGCCGCTTCAGGTCGACGGGAGCGGAACGAGCTCCCATCCAGTGGCCCGCGATCTGAGGGCCGTCTGCGTGGGGCTGGTGTCCAGCTGCGACCGGCGCCTGGCCCTGATGCAGGACGAGGGCCCCGTCGGCGTGGGCCTGCTGCTCGTAGTACTCGGCGGGATACTGCTGTTGCTGCTGGGCGTAGGCCTGGTCGTAGCCCTGCTGCTGCACCGTCGCCTGGTGGGCGGCCGCTCCGGAGTCGGCGGGAACCTGGCCGTGGGCCTGCTGCTGATAGTACTCCGCCGGATACTCGCCCTGGCCGGCCGCCGCCTGGGCCCGGTTGTACTCGTCCCATGCCTGGTGAAGCTGCGCTTCGGTGTAGACCGAGAGCACGACGTTGCCGATGCCCACGCGGTCACCCACGTTGAGGATCTGCTTGCCGAACACCCGCTCGCCGTTGACGAACGTTCCGTTGGTGGACCGGTCTGTGAGGGTCACGGACTCACCGTTCACGAGGAACTCGGCGTGGTAACGCGAGACCTCCATGTAGGGGAGGACGAGTTCGTTGCCGCCCTCACGCCCCGCGCGGATGTGGTCCGTGTCGAAGTCCGACTGGACCTCCCGCTGGCTCTCCGGATCCCGGTAGACGATGCGGATCAAGCGTCACCTACCACTTCGTCTCCGCCGCATCGTAGATGTCGAGCGTCTCGCGGATCTGCTTGCGCATCTGGCGACGGTCGGCGTCCAGGAGGACCGGGGTAAGTACGATGATCCCGTCGGTGTCGCCCTTCTGCCAGGAACGGCTGCCGAAGAGCACGCCGATGCCGGGAATCTGGGAGAGGCCGGGGAGGCCGGTGATCTGACGCCCGTTGTCGCGTCGGAGGAAGCCGCTGAGCGCGAAGCTCTCGCCCTCGCGGAGCTGCACGTGCGCCGTGTGGTTCTGGCGGTTGATGGAGGGCACCACGCCGCCGAGCTCGAGCTCGCCGACCGTGCTGAACTCCACCGTGATCTTGAGGTCGATGTCCCCGTCGTCGTCGATGATGGGGAGCGCCTTCACGAGCAGACCCACGTCCCGCTCGAGGAACGTGCCCACGCCGGTGCCCTGAGCCACCGTCGAGAAGATCAGGGTCTTGCCGCGCTGGAAGGTCACCTCTTCGCCCGACACCGTCGTGAAGAAGTCCTTGTCGAGCACCCGGCGCACATCCGTGGTGGCGGTGAAGTCGTAGAGGTCGTCCGGGCGACGGAGGACGTTGCCGGCCTGATCGGTGATGTTTCCGATGCCGAACTGCACGTAGCTCAGGGTGTCCAGAACCAGCGAGATGGGCCCGTTGCCTGACCAGTCGATGCCGATGTCGTGGTCGCGGTTGCGGTTCACCTCGAGCACCTGGAAGTGCAGCTGGATCTGGGCCTTCCTGACGATGTCCCGCTCGTCGAGGATCACGAGGCTGTACACGTCCTTGTTGTTGGACGCGACGATCTCCTGCACCCGGGCGAAGTCGTCCCTCCGCTTGACCAGACCGTCGATGACCACCCTCTCGCCCGAGGTGAGGACCTCGACGCCCGGAATCTCCAGAAGGAGGGTCTCCACGTCGCGGCGCAGCCGCTCCACGTCGCCCAGGACGGTGATGTCGTAGTCGGTCTCGCCGACCTGCAGGCTGGAGTAGCCGGGACGCAGGGCGAAGATGACGATCTTGTCGCCGTCCTCGTGGCGCTTGGCCTCGATCACCTGGGGGTTGCCGACGCTGACGGTCTTGATGCGGCCGAGGAAGATCGTGATCGACTCGCCGACCCGCAAGACCTTCTCGATGCCAGCGTGCGCCTCCCCAGGCGTCGCCAACTGCACCGTCAGTGCCATCAACACGGCGATGAGCACCAGCCCGAGCCGCCGCGCTCCTCCTCCGAACTCGTTGTTCGCCTTCAACTGCTGCTCCGCTCCCCGTGCACCCGCGCTCAGCGCCGGCGGCCTCCGGGCGTCAGGATGGTGATTCCCTCGTCGCGCTTCTTCTGGATTCTACGACGTTCCTTCGGCTGGAAGATGTCCGCGAAGTTCTTGCCACTGAGTTCCATCTCAGTGTTCACGTCTTCCTCGTTCCGCATGGTGATCGAAAGCTCGCCCCGGTCCTGGGCAAACACGAGGAGTTCAGCCTCCTCCGGGGTGACGAGCACCGTCACGGTGTCGATCCTCACCCTACCCCCGCGGGCGTTTCCGCCCCCGGTGTCCGCGATGGCGCGGCCGGTGCCGAGCTGGGCGCCGACGGCGAGTACGGTCACGTTCTGAAGGAGGGTGACCGTCTCCACGTCCCCTTCCCCGGGCTTCTGGAAGGTGCCGAGAATGTCGACGTGGTCCTTCGGCCGAAGCAGCCCACCGAAGCTGGTGACGCGGTCCACCGGCAGAGCCAGCGCACGCATCTTCTCCGAGATCACCCGGGAGAGCTTCGCCTCGCTCTGGGTCGAGGCGAGGTCGGTTGTGAGGATGGGGTCTCCCCGCTTGACGCTGTACGAGGTGGTCTGGCCGATGACGTCATCCGCCAGGCCCTTCTGCAGGTGGCGCGGCGGTAGGTAGTTCTGCGGGTACTCACGGGTCATGAGCATCGAGCGCTCCAGGACCGTGAAGGCAGGGACATCCTCCTTGGCGACCAGGATCGGCACCCGCTTGCCGGCGACACCGAGCTCTTCCTTGAGGTTCGCCTTGTAGAGCTGCATCAGCACGACTGCGAGCAGCGCGAGGATTCCGGAGAACAGCAGGACGATCTTACGATTCACGGTTGCCCTTCCGAGCGGGGGGAGCTGCCCCGCCTCGTCTCGCCGCATTGAAGAAAACCGGGGCTACCGGGCTTCCTCAATGCGTGGGCGAGTCTACAACAAAGCCTACCCAGGGGTGGCCGCGGGACCGGACACAGGGTTGGCACGTTGTGAGGAAGGAGCCGCTGTACGCGCTGTGCGCGGGTTCGTGCCCTGGTTGCAGGGCCTACCAAATCAGGTGCGGTGGTAGACGACGACCGTGCTCGTGACGCTGTTCTCAGCGGACTCTTCGAGGGAGATGTACGCCTCGCGCCCGTCCTTGAGGAACAGGAACGTGTTTGGCGAGTCCATCTGCTCTTCCATCTTCTCGCGGCCGGCCATGAAGTTCTGGGAGAGGCCCCAGCCCTCGAGCTCCATCGCCTGCAGGAAGTGATTCTCGGCCTGGTCGATGGACGAAGCGCCCCGGTAGATGTGGATGGAGTAGTCGGCGTCGCCCAACTCCTGCCCGAACGTGATCAGCCGGAAGCTTCCGCGAGGGCGCGGAATGTCCTCGATGTCGTAGCCGACCCCATCCTGACGCCGCTTCGGCCGCATGTTCTTGCGGTTGAAGTTTTCGTCGGGCCACACGTTCATGTACTGAGTGCCGCCGTTGGCGTCGTCGGCGAAGGCCACCACGATCTTCGCGTCGCCCAGGGCAGAGACCTCACCAGTCTTGTCGAAGTTCTCGAAGCGGGTCTTCATGTCGGCAGACCACTCGGCCTCGCCTTCCTTGCCCGTGACGATGGTCGCGAAGGCGCCCCACTTCTCGCCATCCAGGCGCACGTAGCGCTGGTTGATGAGCTTCTCGGTCTCTTCGATGCGGCGGGCGTGCTCGGCCCGGTCCTTGGCGTTCTTGACCGTCTTCAGCAGCCGGTCCTTGGTGGCCTGGTCAGCCACCTCGCGGACGTCACCCTTGTACATGTTCTCGTAGTAGTCGAGCAGTGTGTCGATGGGCTTGCTGGACCGGTACTGCGTGTAATAGAGGGTGTTGCCGTTGAGGTACACCTCGTTGACGTCCCCGTCCTTCACGCGGGTCTTCATGTAGGCCGGAACGCCCTCGAGGGCGCGTCCCAGGTCCATGTACACCTCGGCGGCGGCGGTGGGCGGGCGCGGGGTCATGAAGTGGCCGAAGCCGAACACGCCCACGACGAGCACGCAGATGAGGACGACGCGGAAGCCGCGAGCGGACAGAGTGCGGAAGACGTTCATCTCTGGACTCCTCTCAGTACGAAGAGAGCGCGACGGCGGACCACGCCATCAACGCGCCCTTGACGGCCATGATCTGGAGGTCGCCATAGGTCTGCTTCTTGTGCCACGTGCCACCCGACACGAAGTGCCGACTCCTCACGTGGGTGCCGCCAGGCAGCGTGTTGTCGAGGATGGAGTTGGGGGCATAGGTCGCGCCCACCTCGAAACCTCTCGTCTGGCTGGCGAACGAGAGCATGTTGCTCAGCGACGAGGCCATGTTCAGCGGGCCCGAGCTGGGGAAGCTCGAGTTCGCGGAGCTGGGGTTGGCCGCGGGGTCGAAGGGCGCCAACTCGACGTAGGTCGGGTTGTGGTCCGTCATCGGGTAGTACGCCTGGGCCCGGCTCATGATCTGGCTGTCTTCGAGGTCCGTCTCGGCGACGCTGGCGGTGGCGGTGGCCATGTAGCGCGCGGCCATGTGGCAAGTGAGCTTGAGCTCGTATGCCTTACCGAACCACAGGATGCCCTCGATCATCGCGAGCAGGACGAAGACCCAGATGACGAACTCCGCCATCGCCTGTCCTCGCTGGCCCTTGCCATCCCGTGCGTCTCGGATTCGTTGAATGGAAAGCATGTCCGTCTCCTAGTGCGCGATGACTGCGTCGACGCCCGAGCCCGAGAGCGCGGTGAGGGAACCAACCAGGCCGCCCACGCCGCCGGGGGCGCCCTCGCTGGTGCTGCCGGCGCCCGGAATCCAGCCAGCGGCTGCGCTCGCGGTGTCCGAGCCCATGGTCACGGGGGCGAGGTGCGTGCGCCAGTGGGGGCTGAAGAGTCCGCCGTCACTGTGCGGGCTGTAGATCTGGGCCTGGGCGACAGTGATCATCCCGACCGTGTCGCCGTAGGTGTTCTGGAACACATCGGGGATGAACTTCGCGGCGATGTCGTCCGGCGTCTTGTAGGCGAATCCGTAGTAGTCACGCCGCTCTTCCCAGTCCTCCGCGAGGATGAACGGTTGGACGTTGGGGTTGCCCGAGTCCAGGAAGGCGAAGAAGGCTCCGAGGTAATAGAACGGGTTCGGGATGGAGAAGTTCTCGTCGTCGCACCAGAGGCACCACCCGGGGGCGTCCACCTCGAAGTTGACGGAGCTGGGCCCGAAGCTGCCGCCGCACATCACCGCGTACCTCGCCCACACCGCCATGATGAACATGACGTTGGTGAAGTGATACGGCGCCTTGCTGGCCCAGAATGCGTGATACGGAATCTGCATCTCGCCCCAGAGCGGACCGCCCAGGCCCACCGCGGCGAGGATGTCCGACGCGATGTCCCGGAAGTCCCCCGCGTAGGAGAAGCCACTGATCTCGTCGACAGCGGCTGCGAGCGACCCTCCCAGGCTGTACTGGATCTCGTTGTAGCCGCCAGCGTTCTCGCCGCTCAGCGTGCAGGAGCAGAGGTCTTCGAGCTCGCCCTGCTCTTCGGGGATCGAGGGCGGATACATGATCCCGAAGGCCGCGCCGTTCTTCATGGCGAGGCGTGCGCTCTCGATCTCGGCGATCCAGGGGAAGAGGTTGTCGACGTTCTCTTCGACGTCCGACAGGGTCTCCATGATGTCCCAGATGAAGTCCTCGTCGTCCTCTGTCTCCATGAGCACGCCCGGCAGCTGCAGGGTGTCGATGAAGGCGTCCACGGGAATCTGGAACTGGCCGGTCATGGCGGCGACTGCGGCCCAGAAGGCCTCGATGGCCGGGCTGAGGAGCAGCGCCGTCAAGGCAGTCCAGAACACGGCCTTGAGGTAGATCTCCTGGGCGAGGAGCATCGCCATGAAGATGTTCATCATGGAGTTGAGGTTCATCGCCCGGGCGATCCAGGTGCTCCCGGAGAGCACGGCTGCATCCGCCGCGGACTGCGCCTGCATCTTGTCGTGCAGCAGCGCCCCGCTGTTGATCACCATGAAGGTGAAGCAAGCGAGCAGGAACAGGATCAGCGCGATGTAGACGATGGACTGGCCGCCCTCGTCCCGGTGCACGTCGCTCAGTCGCGTGCGGGCACGCTCGAGCAGGCTGTGAAGTGATCGGGTCACGTCCATCTCCCTACATGTCCCAGAAGCCGCTGATCGGCGGGTCGCCGGTCTCACCCTCGAGGGGCAGGACGGCGTGGGCTCTAATCTCGGTGTACTGACCGGGAAGGTTCAAGCTGAAGAACGGCGGCAGCGACAGGAGTGACCAGTCGTCGCCGATGAAGCGGTTGACGAGCGGAATCGCCAGGTAGAAGCGGTGGCTCACGATGACGCCCACGTCGCTCTCCGTGGGCCAATCCCAGGTGGCGGTGCCGGAGACCTCGGTGCCCCCGCTCTCATCCGCCTTGTAGAGGGCGGCGCTCGTGGCGAAGGTGGAGTAGGCGTAGCGCTGCAGTGCGCTGTCTACGTACTCACCGGCGATGCCGAGGCCGCTCATCATCTGGCTGAAGGTCGAGAAGGCCGAGCTGATGATGTCGCCCACGAAGGGCAGGCCGTCGAGCACCACGCTCGCTCGGGGCGAGATGGGCACGCAGGCCATGGCGGCGGCCTGGTTCACCTTGTCGTACTTGTCACCGCCGTCGACGTTGATGCTGTGCTTCGGCTCTCCGCCCACTTCGCTGGGGATGTAGACGATGGCGGCGCGCGCGGCGGAGAAGGCGGCGTAGGTGACGACGTTCTTCGCCTGGTACATGAGCGCGAGCTGCATGAGGATGAGCGTCGTGATGAGCACGATGGGGAAGCTGATGGCGAACTCGGTCATCGCCTGACCGCGGGTCCCCAGGGAGAGGCTGCGCCGTGCCCGGGCGCTCAGGAAGAAGCCCGCCGTCGCCTTCGCGAGGACCCAGGCCATCTTCCCGCCTGCGACGAGCGCGGCGGCGGCCATGAGGCCGAAGAGCATGATGTCGGCGTTGTAGAGGGGCTGCACCAGAGGCGTCGCGGCGTCGTAGGCTGTGGCCATGCCGCTCCCGAGGAGCGCGACGCTCTCCCGGCCCCAGGTGGTGCCGCCGGACCAGCTCGCGAGACCCAAGGAGAGGGCGGCGAAGCCAGTGGCCGACAGGGCGATGCGTGTGTGAGGAGTCATCTCTGCGCTCCGTCTCAGAAGTCCAGCCCGAGGAACGAACCGACGCCGAGCTGGATCTCGACGAGGGCCCACGCCCAGCCGCCCACGATGGCGACTCCAAGCGGGAAGGCATCACTGTTCTGCTCGTCGAGCTCTTCGGGCTCGAGGAACGGAACCAGCGACGTGAAGATGTATCGCCACATGTTCTTGAGGGACCGCAGCAGCTTGCCCTTCCAGATCATGATTCCGAGGGCCATGACGCCCGAGAGCAGCCCCATGTAGAGGAGCCCCAGGATGGTGGCGTGCAGTCCGGTGAGGGCACCGAGCCCGGCGGCGAGCTTGACGTCCCCTCCCCCGATGCCGCCGAACATCATTCCCAGGAAGAGGATGAGGAATCCGAGGCCGAAGCCCTGGAGCGAGGAGACGAAGCCGCCGAGTCCGCCGGTGGCGAACCCGAGAGCGAGACCGAGCAGGATGGCGGGGTACGTGAGCGCGTTGGGGATGCGGCCTTGCTTCACGTCGGAGTACAAGGCTCCGGCCATGACGGCTGCACTCGCGGTCATCGTCACCATCTGCATCGTCTCCATGGTTGAGGGTGGTTCCTGTCGAGCGTCGGGTCAGGCCTGGAGCGGTGACCCGCGTTCCTGCGGAGGAGAGGCGTCAGCCTCAAGAGGGGGAATCGGTTTCCTGGCGGGCGAGGTCAAGGAGCCGCAAGGGACGCGTATTTCAATACGCAACCGAGCGAGCGACGCCGACATCGCCCGCCAGGGAGCCGATTACAGGTTGGAGTCGACGTTGTCGATCTCTCCGTCGGCCGTCTCGAACAGGCCCTTGATCTTGCCGCCGAAGGACACGGCGATGGCGATGCAGACCACGGCGATGGCGACGAGGATGATGACGTACTCGGTCATGCCCTGGCCGCGCTCGTCGCTGTGGAGGCGGGCGAAGGCGTTCTTGGCGGAGTCGGCGACGATGGCGAGGTTGCGAGCGATCATTTGGGTGTCTCCTTGAGGTCGGTGGCGTTCATGTAGGGAGCGCGGCTCCCCCGGTTGTTGGTTTCGAGGACTAGGGAATGGGGAGGCTGATCCACGTGGCGGCGAACGCGTAGTAACGCTCGAAGGCCTCCTGCAGCGCGCCCATCACGGGGATGAGGCCGATGAAGACGGCCACGACGAGCACGATGTACTCGGTCATTGCCTGTCCTCGCATGGAGGAGGTGCGGGTCGTTGAGGGAGCGCGAAGCAGCTGCATGGTCGAGGCTTCTCCCGCTCGATGCCTCGCGTTCAATCGTCGCGGCGGTCCGAGCAAGGGAAAGCTACCGGGGGGTTCGCGAGGGCGTCAACAAAATCACGCGAAACCCTTTGCATTTCGTTGACAAGTCGTTTGACAACAGAGGTATCTAGCTGAAAAACCACAACAAAATTGCAAACACCAGCGAGGTAACAAGAAAGGCCCAAGGGAGAAGACTGCTTCCGGCGCCGCCCGACGGGACGGTTCCGAGGTCGAGTTGGTCCCCCGGCTCGGTCTGGCTCTGTGCGATTACTCCCACGGGCAACTCAATCGCCCGCTGAGCCCGCAAGTAGAGGCGGGTGAAGCCCAGGGGCTTGAGGTTCGTGATGGCCCGAAGGACGAGCCCGTCCCGGTCGACGAAGATCACGTCCAGCGCGAAGCGCATCCCGAACATGTGCACGGAGTTGCACGGCGAGATGATGAGGGCCTCGCCGGGCTCCAGCCCGTCCGAGTCGAGCAAGCCCCGCGCGCGGTCGGCGCCCGTCACCGCCCAGCGTTCCCGGTCGGCCAGCACCGTCCCGCGCGTGACGTTGCGGATGCTCACTGGATCAGGAGGGGGGGAGCGTAAACAGCCACACCCGACGCCAGGCTTGAGCCTCCGAGCCCCGCATGCCCTGGGACACAAACGCGACGGTGACTCGCCCCTCGCCGTCCTTGCCGACGTTGGGCTCGGAGTTGTTGACTGTGCCGGTCTGCAACGCGCGGGAGAGCTTGCTCGCAACGTCCACGATCATCAGGGGGTCCCCCGCGTTCGGGTCGTCCTTGACGGTGACGATGGAGCGCGAGTCCGGCGTCCACGCCGGACCGCGGCGCTCGTTGGGGATGACGTCCTCGAGGAGCTTCTGGGGGATTCCATCACCACTGGCGGCCGCCACGTAGAGGTCGAAGTGGGTGCGGTCCTCCTTGTGGTGATTGCTGTAGAAGGCGATCCGGCGGCCGTCGGGAGACCAGGACGGCTTAAGCTGCGTGGCCTTCCAGGCCGTGAGGGCCCGTGCCGTGGGCGACGCTGCGCTCACGTCATCGATGACGTGGATGTTGGCCCCATCCTCGTTGAGCGAGGAGTACGCCAGCGCGCTGCGGTTGGGCGCGAAGTCGGCGTAGAACTCCAGGCCAGGGTCTGCCGTGAGGCGCCTCGGCGGCGCTTCGAGCTCGAAGATGTCGATGAGGTAGAGGTCCCCTTCCCCGGTGCGGGCCGAACTGAACGCGAGGTAGCGCGAGTCGGAGGAAAAGACGGCGCCGCCCTCCTTCTCTTCGCTGCCGATGGGGGTGGTGACCCCCTTGATGTACAGGTCGAACTCGTCGTCGGCCCCGGAGCTGGCGAAGGCGTAGAGCCCACCTCGACTCGCCCACGAGAACTCGTGGTTTACCTGCTTGCGCTCCAGGAAACGGCCTCCGAGACCCGAGCTCCCTGACGGCGGGAGGACCTCCTCTTCCCGACCCGTGCGCGCCTCCACCATGAACAGCGACGTGACCTTCTCCCGGGGAAAGGTCACCTCATAGGCCACCTGGGCACCGTCGGGGGACCAGCGGGGATTGAGCGCGTTGCCCTCACGATCCGGAGAGAGCGGTGTCGCGGTCTGGCCTGCCACCGCGCCGGGGACGGGCAGCAGCAGCAGCGCAGAGAGCGACATCCAACCAAACAGCTTGCTCATCATTCCTCCGAGGACACCGCGGTCCGTGCCCAGCACGCCACCCGATGCCCCACTCCGATGGGGGTCAGCTCCGGCTCGGTGGTCCGGCACCGCTCCCAGAGCGCATGGCCGGGCTCCACCTCGTGGCAGGAGCCGCGGTAGCGGCAACCTTCCGCTTCGTCGGTCCGGTCCGGAACCATGATCGCACGACTTCCGGGCGCAAGCGACGTGGAGAGGAGGCGCTCCGTGTACGGATGCCTCTTCCCGGGGTGCACGCTCGTATCCAGCTGCCTCGAGGGCATCTCTTCCACCACCTTGCCGCGATTCATCACCAACACACGGTCAGACACATATCGGACGACATCCAGCTCATGGGAGATGAAGATCCACGCCTGTCCGGGCCGCCGAGCCTCCAGCATCACCTTGAGAACGTCAGCCTTCACGGACGCGTCGAGGCCCGCCGTCGGCTCGTCTGCGATGACGATGCGCGGCTCGGGAAGCAAGCACCGGGCAACGCCCACCCGCCGTCGCTCTCCGCCAGACAGCTCCCTCGGTCGCCGGTCCGCCCGGCCTTCGAGCCGGAAGCGAGCGAGAGTCTCGGCGATGATCGTGTCTTCGTTCCCCTTCTGGTCGGGGCGGTGGAGTCGCAAGGTCTCCCGGAGGTGTTCGCTGACGGTCATGCCGGGGTTCAGGGCGGCAGCCGCCGACTGGTAGATCATCTGGGCGCGGGTGCGGGCAAGGCGGAGCTGGCGCGCGTCCAGGGCGCCAAAGTCCTCGCCGAGGAACTCGATGGCCCCACCGTCGGGCTCGATGATGCGAAGCAGCAGCTTCCCGAGGGTGGTCTTGCCGGAGCCGGACTCCCCCACCAGCCCGAGGACCTCGCCCGAATGAAGCGTGAGGTCCACCCCATCGACCGCGCGAAGCCCTGGCGCGCCGTCGCTTCCAGCGAAGGTCTTGTGCAGACCGGTGGCGCAGAGCGCGATCTCTCTCATCGGCGACTCAGGAAGCAGGCGACGCGATGTCCATCACCAAAGGGCACGAGCGGCGGGACCTCGCTGTAGCAGCGCTCCTGGTCGTGTTCGCGACCCACGGCCATGCGAGCGCAGCGCTTTACGTAAGGGCACGACGCGCCTGCGGGCCCGCTCGGGGCACGAAGAGAGGGAGGGGGCGGACGCCCCTCCTCCAGCGCGAGGACCCGTGCCTGCAGCTCCCGCGAGTAGGGGTGCTCGCCCGGGCCTGGCTCGAAGAACGCGCTGCGGGGCCCGTCCTCCACGAGCCGACCCTGATAGAGAACCAGGACCCGGTCCGCCATGTGTCGGACGACGGCGAAGTCGTGGGTGATCAGGAGGAGAGTGAGGCCCTGTTCGTCCTGGAGGCGAGCCAGCAGGTCCAGCACTTCGCGGCGGACGGACCAGTCGAGTCCAGTAGTTGGTTCGTCCGCCACCAGGAAGCGCGGTTCCGTCGCGAGGGCGACCGCCACGGCGACCCGTTGGGCCATGCCCCCCGACAGCTCGTGTGGATGAAGCTCGGCGACGGCGCGGGGGTTGGGCAGGGCCACCTGGGCAAGCCAGTGCTCGGCGCGCTCCCGGCGCTCTGCCGTGCTGGCCCGCGGCCGGGCGACCCGCACCGAGTCAGCGACCTGGCGCCCCACGGTTTGGTACGGGTCGAGTGCCTCGAGAGGGTGCTGGAAGACGTAGCCGGCCCAGCCCGGGCGTACGGTTGTCAGCGAGCGCCGGCGTCCCGGACGTCGGGGCGCCAAGGCTGCCTCCCCCTCCTCGGTCCACGCCGTGGCGCGCCCTTGCATCACACCTGGCTTCGCTGAGGTGATGCCCAGCAGCGAGCGCATGAGCACGGTCTTTCCGCTCCCCGACTCCCCCACCAGCGCGACGACCTCGCCTCGGCCGAGGGAAAACGACACGTCATCGACGACCACGACCTCCTGGCCGTCGAGAGGATCGGTCACCCCGACGCTGAGGTTCTCGACGCGGAGTAGAGGGGTGCTCATCCTCGGGTCTCCGCGAAGTGGCGTGCCAAGGCCAGGAGCCCACCGATCGATACGACGATGGCGAGGGTGGGGGCGAGGAGCGCCAGGGCGGCGCCCTCGTTGATGGCCCGCTCCAGCCCAAGAGCGATGTCCCACGGGGCCCAGCTGTCGGGCCGGGCCAGAGACCGCACGTGAATCACCTGGCTGCGCACATCGGAGAGGATGTTCCCCCACGAGGGACGCGGCGGCGGCACACCGTAGTCGCCGAGGTAGGAGAGGGACGTCTCCACGAGGAGGAACGAGGCGAAGAGCAGGCAGCACTGGCGAAGGACGAGTTCACGGCAGTTGGCCCACAGGATATGCACGAAGAGAATCCGGTGGTCGGGCAGCCCATGGGCTCGCGCTGCCTCGACGAACTGTGCGCGCTGAAAGGTGAGGACCCGCTCCGAGAGCTCCTGGGCGAGTTGGGGCACAAAGGAGATCGCCACCAACAGCGCCAGCACGTACAGCCTCAGGCCGGCCCACTCGGCAGGGTCGGAGACCGACACCATGAAGATCGCGACGACCACCACGACCAAGACCAGCCGGGGCCACGCCCCGACGATCGTGAGACCCAGGCGTGCCACGGCCGTGGCCTTGGCCCGAGGCCAGAATCCGATGGCAGCTCCGAGGGGGACCCCTACCAGGAGGGCCACGAGCACGGCGAACAGCCCCGGAACGGCAAAGGCTTCAGTGGATTCGATCATGCGCACCAACAGGTCTCGCCCGAGCTGATCGGTGCCGAGAAGGTGGGCTGAGGACGGGCCCAATAGCGGTGCGTCGGTCGGCTCGGCGGGGTCCACGTGCACGAAGAGCGCGAGCAGGCGCACCCCGACCAGGATGGACACGACGATGGCGCCCAGGACTGCGCTCAGGGAGCGAAGCCTCATGCAACGCCCCGAGAGAGGTCCCGCCGGTCCTTGCGTACCCGAGGGTCGACCAGCACGCGCAGCACATCGACGCCCAGCGACGCCCCGGCGACGAGGGCGGTCACGAACACTGTGATCGCGACGAGTAGCGGCAAGTCCGCGGTGTCCGCCGCCCGGTACCCGATGAGACCCAGCCCCTGGATCCCCAGGACCATCTCCAGCACGAGCACGCCTCCGATGAGCCAGGCGGTCCGCGAGGCCGCGATCTGGGCCACCGGGAGCGCCATGTGAGCGAGCACGTGCTTCCAGACCGACGTGCCCCGGAGCCGCGCTGACTGGATGAAGTCGCGCTCACGCAGCCGCCGGTACTCGGAGTCCAGTCCAAGGAGCACGTCCGACAGCATGCCGTCTCCCATGGCGAGGATGACCACAGCGGCGAAGCTCTGGCGTGGTCCCTCGGGCGGCACGGCAAAGAGCACCAGGGCGAGATAGCCGAGCAGGAACACGGGACAAAGGGAGAGGGCGTGGAGCGCCCCTCGGAGCACCCGGCCAAGACGACCGAGCCGGTCACCGATGGCAAGGACGAGCACCGCGCCGCTGCCCAGAGACAAGATCAGGGCCATGGCGATGAGGGGCAAGGATCGCAGCGCCCCCCGCCAGACCATCTCGTGCACCGGGACTCCCCGATACGAGCGTCCGAGGTCCCCGGTGAACACGCCGCGCCAGAAGGACACAAGCCAGTCGAGGAACGAGGCGTTGCCGGTTTCGGCGGCCTTCTCGGCTGCTCCGGGCACCGTCCAGAGCAGCCCGCCGAACACGACAGAGCTGACGAACACCACGAGGGCGAAGGAGAGCGCTCGACGACCGAGGAGTCGGAGCGCGGGCATCGAACTGCCCAAGGCCGTGGCTACCGGCCTCCGACGGCCGTCATCGTCCAGTCCGGGAACTGGGAGAAGTAATAGAACGGCTGGATGAAGACCGATTCCACTTCGCGGCGCAGCGCGGTGTAGGAGCGAAGGCTCCAGAGGAAGACGTAGGGCGACTCCTGGGCCAGCTGCCGATGCACTTCCTGCATGTAGACGACCTTCGCGGCGGGGTCCGTCTCGGCGATGGCCTTCTCGAGGAGAGAGTCCACCTCCTTGTTCGCGAAGCCCACGAAGTTCTGGGTGCCGTCGCTGTGGAAGAGGTCGTAGATGTTCTCGTTCTTGTCGAAGGACCAGCTGTCGAGCACCAGGTCGAAGTCGCGCTCGCTGAAGACCTTCTCGTTCCACACCGCCTTGTCCATGGCGACGGGGTCGGACGCGTCCAGACCGAAGCGGCGGAGCTGCGCCTGCAGGTTGAGCGCCACCGTCTGGCCCTGATCGCCCATGCCGGCGCGGTAGAAGATGCGCAGCTTCAGAGCCTCGCCCTTCATCTTCCACTGGGACTCGCCCTCGCGCTCGTAGCCCGCCGTCTCCATCAGCTGGGTGGCCTCGGCGACGTCGTGATCGACGAGCTTCACCGACTCGGCGTGGTTGTAGTACTTGCTGGACGGAACGAACGGACCCGAGATGCGGTAGCCCTCGCCGATCAGCGCCAGCGAGGCGTCGAAGTCCACGGCCCGCGCGATGGCAGCCCGCACGGGGTCCTCCTTCAGGGCCGAGTTCTTGAAGTTCATGCCGAGGTACCACCACGACTTGCTCTGGTAGGGGATCAAGTCCGCGTTTCGACTGCGCTCGACCTCGGCGAGGTACTGCGAGGGCACATTCACCATCGCCTGGATGTAGCCGTACCCCAGCGAACTGACCTGCTGGTTCTTGTCCGGCATCTCGCGGACCTTGACCTCAGAGACGGCCGGCTTGCGCATGGCCTCGTTGTTCGCCTGGAGCGACCAGGTCCCGAGGTCCTGGGCCTTGAGGGTGTACGGACCGGAGGTGGTGGGCTTGAACCAGAAGGGGTGGGTGCGCGGCACCGCCGGAGTCTCGAAGCGATGGGCCGGGAGGATCTTGAAGTAGAACTTCTCCAGGGGCTCGAACTCGGGATCGTGGAACGTCAGCTTGACCGTGGTCTTCGCAGTGGCTTCGGCCTTCTTGATGAAGGCGAGGCGCGAGCGGTCGGGGCTGTCGGTCTTCGGGTTCTGGTAGGCCTTGATGCTGAAGACGACGTCTTCGGCAGTGATCGGCAGTCCATCCGACCAGCGCAGGCCCTCCTTGATGAAGACCTGCATCTCCATCTTGTCCTGCGAGAGGTCGTAGGCGTCGGCAAGGCGCGGCTCGGGGTAGCCGTCGTAGCCCGGGCCCCAGAGCGACTCGAAGAGCAGCTCGTTCAAGCGCGTCTCCGCCATCGACAGCTCATGGAGCGGATTCAGCGAATACGCGAGCTCGTCCTCGGCGAACTCAAAGCCTTCCGCACCGGCGTGCCCGGACGCAGAGAGCATGAGCCCCGCGAGAGCGAGGACGGTGGCTGAACGAAACGTGATGCTCATCCTCGTCAAATTCCCCGACCCAATGGTACGCAAAGTCGCTTCTCCGTGCTCGCGCGGCGCTGATTCTGCCAGTGCGCGACGTCTACTGCTGACTGGTCTTCCCCTGGACGCCAATCCCGCTGGCCGCGTCCAGTTGGCCCAACTGGTAGGCGGCACCCGCAAGACCTGGGAACCGCTCGACCAGTGGATGGAGGTATTCCCGGCCCACGCCGGGGCGTCGTCCCGCGCTGTGCACGCCCCCCAGACGCACCAGAAACCCTGCGTCGTTTCGATGGGAGATTCGCGTCATGTCGTCCCCTGCCCCACTCGACGCCACGTCGAGACTTCGTTCCCCCAGCCTCAAGGCCACGACGGGGGCGCCTGCGTCGGAGACCTCGATCATGCGTCGCCTGAGGAGTTGGTCAGCGAACCTTCGAGACAGCTCGAGGTCGCGTACGAGGCTCTTTCCGTCAGGCGAGCTGGCGAGCCCCTCGAGGCTCTGGCCCAGGCTTTGGTCGAGGCGAGCCTCGAAGCGCAGGACACGGTCGACGTCCGCGGGCGTGAGTCCCTCCGTGAGGCGCTCCGCGGGAACTGCCGCCGCAACGCGGGCGAGCAGCGAGGACCCCCCGGGGAGCCCCCAGCTCGCTCGGAGATCCGCGCCGTCGAGCCAGGCCCCCCCGAACCAGGTGAGGGCGGGTTCGACCGTTCCCTTCGCCGGGGTTGGTGGGGCGAGGGTCGGCGCGGCCTCACCCCAGGCATCGTGGGCGATGGAGACGAGCTCTTGCCCAGCTTCGCCAGCGGCCCCGGCATGGGTCAGGACGCTGAGGAGCTCCGCGCGCAGGCGGGCCCTCGAGACCTCCGGATCCCACCAGGAGATCGTGAACTCCAGCCCCGCTGCGGCGTCCTCGCCTAGAGGATCGACGTAATCGGGGCTGGCGGTGTCGAGGGTGCTGGAGGCCGGCTGTTCGCCAGCAGCGAGCGTCGCGCCGGCCGCCAGCCGTTCGGCCAGGGGGCTGGGAAGACCAGCCGGTGGGGCGGTCCCCGAGGAGCGGGCCTCGAGCAGCGCAAGGAGCGCCGTCCCCGGAGCTGGGTCGACTCCTTCCCCAGGCGTCCAGGCGCGGGCTCGTTTCAGCGAGGCTGAAGTCCCCTCCCCGTTGGGGGCAAGGGCTTGCAAGGACAGCGCTGCGAGGAGGGGCTCGTAGGCACCCACTCGAATGCGGTCCGCGCGCAAGGCGCGGTACTCGACCCCCTCGGGGACGATGCGCTCCTGCAGGTCCCGGGCGGCGACCAGGACGTCCGCGCGGGCGAGGGCGACGCGAGCCAGGCCGAGCTGCACTGCGGGGTGGGTGGAGTCCGGGGACGCGAGGAACGCAGCCTCTGCCTGGGAGAGCTCGCCGCGGAACAGGGCCAGCCACCCTTCGCCGCCCGGTCCGTCAATGAGGCCTGCGACTGCGTCGGGCTGGGATGGCACGGCGGCGTACCAGGTGCCTGCCACGACAGATGCGAGGGCGTCCCGGTCTTCGCTGGCCACGGCGGGCGGGGCGCCCTCGTCGGAGGGGCCACAGCCGGCGGTGACGAGACCGAGAGTAGCGAGGAGGAGTGCCGGTCCGCGCCTTGCGCGGAGCCGCGTCAAAGGGCTCCCTCGGACAGATCCTGGAGTGCAGCGATGGCGTCCTCGGCTCGGGTCGCCTCACGGGGCCGGTACGTGTTGTTGGCCATGTGGCGGTAGCGCTTCCACACCGCGATCGCGTCGGACAGGTAGTCCAGGTTCTCGGTGCCCTGGTACAGGCCCTTGTAGGACTTGGCCTGGATCTCCCAGATCTTGAGCTGTCGGTCGGTCCGTGATCGCGCGGGGATGTCCTGCGCATGGAGTTCCGCGACCCGAGAGGTCTCCAGGGCGTCTTCGTAGCGCCCCTGGCGGAGGTGGCACTTGCTCATCTCCAGGTTCCACTGCGGGTCTGCGTAGTTCCCGGGCTGTCCGAGCACCTCGCCGGCGAGGTCGCAGTGCTTTGCGCCATCGCCGGTCGCTTCGAACTGCGCGAGGAGCACGGCGCGGCTGTTCTCGTAGGAAGACGCCGAGGGGGCAATGGCTTCGAGCTGCTCGATGGCGTCTGCCTCGAGGCGGCCACGGCGCGCGGCGTCGCTGTAGTCGTCGATCACCTGCTGTGCGCTCGGCGCGTCGACCATGGCGACGGCGTCGTCGGAGGTCGCGCTGTCGCTCGATCCGGAGTCCTCGTCGCCGTAGGGGGAGCGCACGTCGCTCGAGGCAGTGTCCCAGTCATCGCTGGACGACGAGCCTGAGTCGCTGCTCGATGAGGCGGTGGCGTCGCTGCGGGGCGAGGAGCCACTGGAACGCGACGAACCCGACGAACCGCTAGACCCGGACGAACTCGACGAGCCACCGGTGTATCGAGGCTCTGCGGCGCGGGACGAGGAACCAGAGTCCGAGCTCGCCGATCGGCTACTGCTCGATCCCGTGTCGCGCGAAGACGAACGCGACGTGGTGTCCCGGGCGGACGAACTCGAGCTTCGGGAGTCGGAGGCCCTTGCCGAGGAACTCGAACTGCGCGCGCTCGCCCCCCCTGTGTTCGACGTCGAAGACCGGCTGCTCGAGGCCGAGGCGCGCGAGTCCGAGGAGCGGCTGCCGGAGCTGCTCCGGTCGCTGGTGTTGGACCGCGACGACGCCACGGCCGCGGGGGTCGGGTCGGGGTCTCGCTCCGGCGTGGGCGCTGCGGCCTCGGCGTCAGAGCCGGCGTCGGCCACCGCGTCTCCGCTGTCGCCTGATGCCTCGGACTCCGAGGCGCCCTCGGCGCTGGCGGAGTCCTGGGCCTTTGCGTCGGCCTCTTCCGTGGATGCAGCATCCTGACCAGCGAGAGGCTCCGCGCCCGTCTCGAGATCACCCGTCGCGATGGCATCCCCACCCGGGTCACTGCCCGGGAGCATCAGCCACACGACCGCGCCGAGCAGCAAGACCACGACGGCCACGGCTACGTACACGGCCATGTTGCTGCCGCCCTCGTCCCAGTCGTCGTACCCGTCGTCGTACCCGTCGTCCGCTCCGTCCACGTCCATCATCACCGGTTCGGGCGAGCTGTTGGCGGCTCTAGCCACCGGAGCAGCCTGGACCGGTGCTGGCTTCGGCGGAGGCGGCGCAGCGGCAACGGGCGGCGGTGGCGGTGCCGCCACCGGCTTCGGCTTGATGGGAGGAGTCGGGACGCCCGCGGGAGGAATGGTGGGCTTGCTGGCGGCCATCGACGCGGTTGCGGCCACGTTCGCCCCAGCCGCCCCAGCCGCCCCAGCCGCCGCCGCAGCTGCGGCCTTCGCCTTGTCCCTCTTCTTCTGGCGACGTGATCGCTTGCCCTTCGGAGCCGGTGCCCCGGGATTCGTGGCCCGCGCAGCGGGGGACTGAGAGGCAGCTGCGAGCTCGGCCCGGGCCTGAAGTCCCGTCGCCGAGGGGGGGGCTGCCACGTCGTCGGAGACCGTCTTCGCCTGGGTCGGGGTGCGGGGAAGAGGCGGCTGAGGGGGAGCCGTGGGCGCGTTCCCCGGCTCCGTCTTCGCCATGTTGGTGAGAGAGACGGGTGGCGGCGGCGCTGCCTTCAGGTTCTTCTTGGACTCGGTGTCCTTGAGCACCAGGGCCTTCAGAGCCGCGACGGACTCCGCAAACGCGACCTCCTGTGCGGGCGTCTCCTCCACAGTGCTCGCCGGCTCGGGGGGCGCGGCGTCGGGAAGGTCAACAGGCTCGTCGGGCTCGTCGACGTTGGCCGTCGCGAGGTTTGTTCCCTCGGAGAGGCGCCCGGCGGCGTCCCGGGCGAGCTGCGTGATCTTCGCCATGTACTCGCGGAGGTGCGACGGCGAGAGGTCGACCTTCATCTGTTCCGCGACGAAGCGCAGGTCCTTGAGGACGAGGCCCATGCTCTGGTACCGAAGCTCGCGCTTCCGAGCGAGCATCCGCAGCAGAATCATCCGAAGTCCGGGCTCGATGCCCTTCTTGGTGATGTCCTTGAGCCCGACGTTGAGGTCCTTGATGGAGTTGATGACCGTCAGGTAGTTGGTGCCATCGACCAGCTTCTCGAGCGTCAACATCTCCCAGAAGACGGCGCCGAGGCTGAAGATGTCGCTCGCGGGCGTGAGGTTCTGCTCTCCGCTCGCCTGCTCGGGCGACATGTAGTTGGCGGTGCCCTTGACCACCGAGCCGGTGTTGCTGGTGTCGCCCACGCGCGCAATACCGAAGTCCGTCAGCTTGACGATCCCGCGATTGCTGATGAGCACGTTGCTCGGCTTGATGTCCCGGTGGATGAGCCGGATCGGCTTGCCGTCCATGTCCGTCGCCGAGTGGGCGAAGTCCAGGGCTTCACAAAGAGACAGGGCGATGTGGAAGAAGATCGACAGCGGGAATCGGAGGTCGTGGTCCCGGTGCACCTGGATCGCCTGTGCAACATCGATCCCGTCGATGTACTCCATGACGATGTAGTAGTCGTCGTCGATCCGGCGAAGGTCGTTTACTCGCACGATGTTGGTGTGCTGGAGCTGCCCGAGCAGCTTCGCCTCTTGGACCAACTGACGAATGAAGTACTGGTCGAGGGCGAAGCCGCCGTGAAGCCGCTTCAGGGCCACGAGGGTCTTGAAGTCCTCGTCGCCTTCACGCTCGGCGAGGAAGACTTCGGCCATCCCGCCCTCGCCGATCTTTCTCAGCAGGGTGAACTCGCCGCGCTTCTGAGGGAACGTCAACATCACAGCACCTCATCCGACGGGGCCGCATGACCCCGAGGAAGTGTATCGGAGCGCACGTACTCGCTGCCCGCCAACCCCTGGATCGACGCCACCTGGGTCGTGGAGTTCCCAAAAAGCGCGGCGCTGGGGCCGTACTTCTTGACCAAGAGCAGCGCGAGGATCGCGAGCAGAAGGACAATCACGATGATCAGTGCCCCGATGACATTCGGTGGCACGCCCTTGCGGCGTCGCTTGGGCGTCGTCCTACGCTTCCCGCCCCGCCCCTTCGTCTTGCGCCGCTTCGTCGGGCGCTTTCGCGCCCTCTTGGGACGCCGCTTCGGCTTCCTTGGAGCCGCTGGTGGGGCCTGCCAGGAGCCGGAGGCGCGCGCGACCGCCGCTGCTTCGGGCCCCATCGTCGGCTCCGGAACCGCCTCGAGCGCGTTCGCGGTTTGGGTCGGCGGCGGGGGGCCGGCGTAGAAACGGGTGGGGTCGTCGAGATCGGTGCGCGGTGCGCTCGTGCGGGCTGCGCTG
This sequence comes from Deltaproteobacteria bacterium, assembly GCA_023954745.1. Taxonomy (GTDB): domain Bacteria; phylum Myxococcota_A; class UBA796; order UBA9615; family UBA9615; genus JAGSHC01. The sequence continues at coordinate 57,955 of JAGSHC010000005.1, forward strand.
TGCGGGACCGCTGGCGCGGGCCCACTCGGACGAGACTGGGGAGGAGCCGACACGCCCGCGATCTGCGGCATGGGGCCTCCGGGGAGCGGACGTGTCCTGTCCTCATCGCCTCCCGTGACCGCACGCATCTCTCCCGTGCCGTACACCCCGGATTGAGCCGGGGTGGGGCCTGCGTAGACCCGTGTGCGATCAATGTCGTCCCAGTCGCTCGCCGGGGCAGGTCGAGCAATGGAGGCGTGGCTTGCCGCCTGTGGCCGCGCCGGCGGGGGCGTGGGGGCGTCGGCCGCGAGCGCCGCCGGGTTCGGGACAGGCGTGCCGCCGACGGGGGTTCCGCTGATGAACTGCGAACTCATTGGAGGCGGAGGCGCGGCGAGGGTCGCGGCGTCCAGGGGGTCGCGCGAGCCGGGGCGCTGCGGGCGGGGGGCGGGGGCCTCCTTGGGCGGGAGGGCGACCAGCCCTTGCGCCGTCGCGGTAGGAAGTTGCTGCACCTCGCCCGTCGACTCCAATGCCGCGATGGCGATGTAGGAGTCGAGCAGGTCCTTCCGAACCGCCTGGGTCACCGGGCCGCTGCGTTCCAGGCGCTGCTGGGGCACGGGGGTCGGCGGTGTCGCAGGGCCCACTGCTCCCAGTGGCTGCGATGTGGGCGGAGGAGGAGGAGGAGGAGGAGGAGCCACTGGCTCCGGCGGGGCCGGGGTGGGGCCGAGTTGCCGGGCGGCGCCCTCGTTGGGGAGTGCGGTCAGCCCGACGTTGCTCAGAGTCACACGACCCGGGGCGCGGCCCAGGATGCCCATGAGGCGGCCGACGTACGCTCGGATTCGGTGCCAGGAGAGGTCCACCTTGAGGCGGTCCGCCACGAACTGCAGGTCGTTCCGGACGTTGTCCATCTCGGAGTACCGCGACGCGGCGTCCGAGGAGAGCATCTTCGCGATGACGACACGCAGGCCGGGCTCTACCCCGAGCTGGGCGAGTTCTTCGACGGAGACGCGGCGCTCGCGCACCTGGTGGATCGCCTTGAGGTAGTTGTCCCCGTCGATGAGGGGGCGGCCCGTCAACATCTCGTAGAAGACGGAGCCCAAGGAGTACACGTCCGAGGCTCCAGTGAGCCGCTCCTCTCCGAAGGCCTGCTCTGGGGACATGTAGTTGGCGGTCCCCTGGACGAGGCCCCCGGTCACTGAGCCGTCCCCCACGTGGGCGATGCCGAAGTCCGTCAGCTTCACGATGCCACGTCGGCTGAGCATCACGTTGCTGGGCTTGATGTCGCGGTGGATCAGAGGCGTCGGATTGCCGGACGGGTCCACGGCGTTGTGGGCGTAGGCGAGCGCCTCCGTGAGGCTCAGGGCGACGTGGAAGAAGAAGGGGCGGGGAATCCGGGTCTTGCGGGTGCGGTGGACCTTGATGACGGCGGCGAGATCGATGCCGTCCACGAACTCCATGACCACGTAGTACTCGTCGCCGATGCGGCGCAGGTCGAAGACCTTGACGATGTTGTTGTGCTCGAGCTGTCCGAGCAGCCGCGCTTCCCGGACCAACTGGCGGATGAAGTAGCTGTCCATGGCGAGGCCACGGTGCAGTCGCTTGAGCGCCACGCGCGTGCGGAAGCCGTCGTCCCCCAGGCGCTCTGCCAGGAAGACGTCTGCCATTCCCCCTTCACCGATCTTGTGAAGGAGGCGGAATTCACCCCGCGTTCCGAGCGCTTCGGTCATCCATTCCCGCCAGCGGCGCTGGCTTTACTCGCCCTGGCGCAGAACGCCGGTCCCAGTGTTGGTCTCGCCCAGGCTCGTATCGACGAGATTGCCGACGTCCTCGACATCAATGGTGTCTGGGTAGAGCGTGGTGTCCACTTGGAGCGTCCCCCGGTCGTACAGGACCGCGTCCCGCCAGATGTGGTAGCCCGGCTTGTAGATGGTGACTTCGTAGTAGTACCCCGGCGGCATCCCCAGGTCGGTGCCCGCTTCATCAGACACGTGGTCGACGACCCAGCGGCCGCCCTCGGTGGTCACTGCGAGCCCCCGGGTGCCGTCAGGCAGGGTCTCCGTCGTGCCACGCCCGCGCTCCATACTTTCGTCTGGTGCTTGAGGAAGGATCGATATCTTCGCGAAAGGAATGGGCTTTCCCTCGGCGTCGAGCACGAGGCCGGACAGCATGTCTGGCTCCTTGCCCTTGCCCTTGCCGCCGCCCGTCGTCACACAGCCAGCGAGAAGCAACGCCGCCGCCACTGTGACGATGAGGGAGGACATCGCTGCTTTGCGTCTGGTCACGTGGGTCTCCTTGCGCTGACGTCGATATAGCAAAGCCCGGGGGAGCGGTCGCTCCTACCCGGGCCGTGCGCACCGCGAGGGTGAATCACTGAGGACGTGGAAGCACGCCGTTGTCGTCCTCGGTCGGGTCCAGGGATGCACCGTTGGGTGCGTAGTCGCTGCACCCAGCGGCCGTCGTCAGCTGACTGAGGTTGTCGGCGCACTGCAGGCGCACGGTGCGCTGGTCTTCCACCGGCTGGATTCCGATCGTCGCAGTGACGCGGGCCTGGCACGTGGTGATGTAGTCGTTGGCGTCGTCGTAGCCAAAGTCGGCCCACAGGGCCTCCCAGTGCTCCAGACACGAGTCGACGTAGCGGGCGTTCTCCACGCAGAGCGTCTGGCAGACCGGCTGACAGCCGGAGAACAGCGCAGCACCGCCGATGGCGGCAAGCGTGACTAGGAACCGGGACAGAACGCGCATCGAGCCCTCCTGCTCAGCAACGTTGGACATTCGCGCGGGCGAAGCCCGAGGCCTGAATTCTGGCACGTTGGCTCAGCGCAGTACACCGAGACCGCGACCATATTACCGGGGGGCAGTCGCCTGTCTGGTCACGAGAGAGGAACGGCTGGCCCTTGCGCGCGCCACTGTGCCCCCACCCAGGACCTCGGAACCCGCCCCATAAAGCACCGCCGCCTGGCCCGGCGCGAGCGATCGAACCGGCCGCCGGAGCACCGCCTCGACCTCAGTCCCCACTTCCGTCCAGGAGTCCACGGGTGCGGAGCCGCCCCGGTAGCGGACCTTGAGGGACGTGGGCTCGTCCGCCGCCGGTCGACGGAGCCAGCTCCACTCCTCGATGGAGACCTCGGTGGCGCCGAGTCTCTCGGCACTGGCGACAACCAGTCGCCCGCGTCCGGCGTCGATCTCCCGCACATACAGAGGCTCCGCCGATGCGATGCCGAGGCCTTTGCGCTGTCCGACGGTGAACGAGTGCACTCCCTGATGGGTTCCGAGCACCCTCCCCTCCTCATCGACGATGGCCCCGGGATCCCCTGCCCCACCGTGACGCGACACGAATCCGGCGACGTCCCCGTCCGGGATGAAGCAGATGTCCTGCGAGTCCGGCTTGTTTCTTGTCCGCACCTCGAGCCGCTCCGCCTCCGCGCGGACCTCCGCCTTGGTCATGCCCCCCAGCGGCATGCAGAGGCGGTCGAGGGCTGGTCGGGTGGTTCCTCCGAGGAAGTAGCTCTGGTCCTTCCCGGGATCGACGCCCGCGAGCAGCCTCGCGCGGCCGGTGTCGTCGAGGACCACCTGTGCGTAGTGGCCCGTGGCCACCCAGTGGGCATCGAGCTCCGCCGCCCGGTCCATCAGGCGGTCAAACTTGAGGTGGTTGTTGCAGCGCACGCAAGGGTTGGGAGTGAGGCCCTGTTGATAGGCCTTCACGAACGGCTCGATCACCTGGGCCGCAAACGGGGCTCGGTAGTTCAACAGGTAGTGCGGAACGCCGAGATCGCGGCACACCCGCCGGGCGTCGAGGATGTCGTCCGGTGTGCAGCAGCCTCCGTCGGGGCCATTGGGGTCCGGGTCCTCCCACAAGGAGAGGGTGATGCCGACGACGTCGCACCCGGCCTCCGCGAGCATCGCGGCGGCGACGGAGCTGTCCACGCCACCGCTCATCGCGACGACAACCCGTTCTCCGGGTCGCGGCGCGGCGGTTCTCACGCGGTGGCCTGCAGCGCGCGAAGCTTGGCGACCTCGGCGACGACAGCGTCGATGACCTCGTCCACCTGCGCCTCGTCGTTCCCGGTCCCCAAGGAGAAGCGGATCGCCGCCGCCAGCCACTCGTCCCCCTGCTCGAGGGCCACGAGCACATGACTCGGATCCAAGGAGCCCGACGTGCAGGCGGACCCGGTACTGATGGCGATTCCGCGCAGGTCGAGGTTGAGGACGTGCGCTGCCCCGGCGACCCCCGAGAAGGAGAGGTTGGTGGTGTTCGGGAGGCGACCGTCGGGGTCGCCGTTGACCCGCACCCGCTCGACACGACTGACAATCCCTTCTTCGAGGCGGTCACGCAGCCTCGATACGTCCTGCTCCCAGCCCGAGGCGAGGCGCTCTCCTGCGAGGGCGGCGGCCTTGCCGAATCCGACGATCCCCGCCGCGTTGTAGGTGCCGCAGCGTCGGCCGCGCTCCTGCCCCCCGCCTCGGATGTAGGGCTCGAACGGCGTCTTCCGCTTCACCCAGAGGGCACCACACCCCTTCGGGCCGCAGATCTTGTGCGCCGAGATTGAGAGCAGATCGACCCCGAGGGAGCCCACGTCGATGGGCACCTTTCCAAGGGCGTTGACGGCGTCGCAGTGCACCAGGGCGCCGTGCTCGTGGGCGATCTCAGAGATGGCCGTGATGTCGTTGATGTTCCCGATCTCGTTGTTCGCGAGCATCAGCGACACCAGGGTGGTGTCGTCGGCAATGGCCTCCCGCACCTCGTCCAGGTCGTGCCGCCCTCGTCCGTCGACCCCGAGCAGGGTGACGCGGACGTCGTGGGCGGTCTCCAGCCACTTGGCCATGTCGAGGATGGCCTTGTGCTCGATGGACGAGGTCACGAGGTGGCGCCCCCGAGGTCGCGCAGCGAGCACGCCCATCAGCGCGGTGTTGTCCGACTCGGTTCCTCCGCTCGTGAAGAACAGGTCTCTGGCGCGGGCTCCGATGAGATCGGCCACCTGGTCCCGGGCGTCGTCGATGAGGCCCGCGGGCTCGCGTCCAGCCCAGTGAATGGATGACGGGTTCCCCCAGTGCTCGCTGTAGAGCGGCCACATCGCATCCAGCACGGGCTTGGCCACGGGGGTCGTCGCGTTGTGGTCCATGTAGATGCGGCTCATCGAGGCTCCTCGTCTGGCCCCCCCACGGCGCGCTCTGCGCTCGGGAATCGGATGCGGGGGGTCAACAGCGCGGCCATCTTGATTCCGATTCCGGGCACCTGCAACAAGTCCGAGGGGCTGCGCAAGGCCCCGTCGGCAGCGGCGCGACTGAGGACGGCGGCTCGCGACGGCCCCACTGCTGGGAGAGCCTCCCAGGCGAGTGGGTCCGCACAGGTGGCAGGGATCTGCCAACCGATGGCGACGGCGTCCGCGATGGAGTCGGGTTGGTCCGGTGGCTCGAAGCCTGCTGTGACGCGCTCGGAGGGGAGCAGGATCCCCACGGCCAGAATCAGTCCGAGGACCGTGGCTCCCACGGCATGGCTGCGTTGCTGATCATCCACGGTCGTGCTCCCCCTGGTGGACTGCGCTCCTGCAGCCACCGCAACTCGCCGCCGTCGCCTTCGGCAACCGTCACGCGGCGCTGTCCCTCTTCGTGTTCGAGGCGGATCCACAACGCATTGGGGGGGATGAGCTCGGGCAGGCGTCCGGCCCACTCGACGACTCCGATGCCGTCGCCGTCACAGAGACGGTCGACTAGACCGATGTCTTCGGCTTCGCTGATGTCCCCGAGTCGGTACAGGTCTACGTGCAGCAGGGGCACGCGCGTGGGGTACTCGTTGCAGACAGTGAACGTCGGGCTTTGTACCGGAACGCCCGCCGGTAGGTCCAGAGCTTCCGCGAGCCCCTGCACGAGAGTCGTCTTACCTGAGCCGAGGGGGCCCACCAAGGCGAGAACATCGCCGGGGAACAGCGCCTCGCCGAGCAGAAGCCCCAGCGCTCTGGTGGCTGCGGCGTCGGGCAGGAGCGTCGTGATGGCGCTCACCAGGCCCTCCAGCCGGAAGGGAGCGCGAGAAAGGGCGGTGGCGTGTGCTCGGCAGCAGCCAGGGCCGCACCGAGGGCTTCCGCGATGTCGGACGCCAACACGGAAGGCTCCCCGAGCTGCTCGGCGGCTCGGTCCCCTGCGAGGCCGTGCCAGAAGACCCCGGCGGGAGCAGCCTCCTCTGGGGAGAGGCCTCGGGCCAGGAGGGCTCCGATCACGCCGGTCAGGACGTCGCCAGACCCAGCGGTGCCCATGCCGGGGTTTCCGGTGGGGTTGAGCAGGGTGTCTTCGACGCGCCCCACGAGGGTCCCTGCACCCTTGAGCACGGCCACGGAGTGAGTCAGGATCTGGAGCGCCCGGACGCTCCCAAGTCGGTCCGACTGGACCTCACCGCTCGAGCTCCCGAGCAACCGCGAAGCCTCCCCGGGGTGGGGGGTGACCACTCGCGCACCCGTGGCCGGCCAAGGCGAACCCACCATGACGTTCAGCCCGTCGGCGTCGACCACGGACGGGATCTGGAGAGCGCGGAGCAAGGCAGTGATGAAGGTCCGCGCGCCGTCGCTGGTCCCCACGCCGGGGCCGACCGCGACGGCGTCTCGGGTCGCCGCGAGGGCCAGGATCGGGTCGAGGGAGCTCTCATCGAAGCCCCCCTCCCCTGCGGCGATGCGCTCGACCATCACTTCGGGGCGGAGGTTGGCGAGGGAGTCGACGGGAACTCCCCGGGGCAGCGCGAGGGTCACGAGCCCTGCCCCTGCCCGAAGCGCTGCTTCGCAGCAGAGCCGTGCAGCCCCGACCTTCCCGGGGCCCCCGGCGACGACGAGGAGGTGCCCAAAGGTGCCCTTGTGCGCTGCGGCTTCTCGGGGCGCCAGGGATGCGAGGACCGAAGCATCGATGAGTCGGGGGGCGTCTTCGACGACATCTGGCCACCGAGCGATGGGGATGCCGATGTCGGCGACGACGAGCTCGCCTCGCTGAGAGGCTCCCGGCTCGGTGAAGTGTCCGATCTTCGGGGCGCCGAACGTGACGGTCACGTCCGCGCGGCACGCCCTTCCGAGGACCCTCCCCGTGCGCCCGTCGACCCCCGACGGAATGTCCACCGCGAGGAGCGGAAGGCCCGCGTCGTTGGCGGCGCGGATGTACGCCCCGGCCACGCCGGTCACCTCCCGATCCAGTCCAGTCCCAAAGAGGGCATCCACCACCACGCCAAATGCGTCGAAGGGCAAGTCCGCATCGGGGGCGTGCACCGGGACATCGACCGCCTGGGCGAGCTCCAGCTGCCTGCGCGCGTCTCCATCCAGCTGGTCCGGAGCGCGGGTGAGCAGCGCTTCAGCCTCAATCCCAAGGCAGGCGAGCCGGCGAGCGATGGCCAAGCCATCTCCGCCGTTGTTCCCAGGTCCGCAGAGCACGAGAACCCCCCGCTGTGCAGCTTGCTCGCTCCAGCGCTCAAGCACGGCCTGCACGCAGGCGGTTGCCGCCGTCTCCATGAGAACGAGCCCAGGAACCCCGAGTTCGTCGATGGTCCGGCGGTCCATCTCCGCCATCTGGCGGGGGGTCAATAGCGGCACGGACACCGGCTACGCCTCGGGAGGGATGCACTCGCGAGCACATGCCTCGATGCGGTCGGCCCAGGTGTCCACGAGCCCCCTCGCGGGACCCTCTACCTGGATGCGCAGGACGGGCTCGGTCCCCGAGTACCGCAGAAGTCGACGGGCGCCGCCGGCGTGCAAGGCGGCATCTGCTTCCTCGAGGAGCGCCACGAGGGGCGGCAAGGAGTCCAGGGCCGGGCGGGCCCCGACGCGGACTGAGCGCTTGCTGGACGGGTCGCGGGGGATGGCGCCCAGGAGGGCGCTCAAGGGCTCGTCGGCAAGCCGTGCCTGGCGGAGGACCTCCAGCGCCACCCGAATACCGTCCCCGGTGGGGCACAGGTGAGGCGTCAGGACGTGGCCGGAACTCTCCCCTCCAATGACTGCTCCGCTGGTCTCCATCAGCGCAGCGACGTTGCGGTCCCCCACGGCGGAGCGGAGCAGACTCACTCCTCGATCGGCGAGGTAGCGCTCGAGCCCCGAGTTGGTGGTGACGGTGCCCACGACGACGTCTCCGGCCAGCTGGCCGGCGCGAAGGAGTCCGTCGGCGAGGAATCCGAGGATCGGGTCGCCGTCGTGGACCACGCCGCGCTCGTCGACGAGGGTCACGCGGTCGCCGTCGCCGTCGACGGACACTCCCGCCCAGGCTCCGTGCTTCACGACGGCCGCCGCCAGCTCTTCGGGGTGGACTGCTCCGCAGCCGTCGTTGATGTTCCGGCCCGTGGGCGGCGGGCTCGACCGGCGCACCTCGGCCCCTGCCGCTGAGAGCGAGAGAGGAAGGGCCTCAAAGGCCGCTCCCGCCGCGCTGTCAGCGACGACGAGTCGACCATCGAGTCGACCTCCTCCAGCGAAGGCGCCCGCGAGTGACTCGAGGTAGTCCGGAAGAACCTTGGCGCCCTTCACGGCTCCAAATCGGTCGGTCTCGCGGACCTCGCCCAGGCGGGCTTCAGCTGCTCGCTGTACGGCGTCGGGCGTCTTGCTGCCGTCGGCGGCGAAGAGCTTCAACCCGTTGTCGAACCACGGGTTGTGGCTCGCGGTGATCATCACTCCGCCGAGGAGCCCGTCCGTTCGCGCCATCCACCAGCTGAGAGCTGGGGTGGGCACGACCCCGAGATCGATCACGTCGCAACCCGCGGACGTGAGGCCAGCGGCCACCACCGAGGCGAGCATCGGGCCGGACTCCCGCGTGTCTCGGGCGATCGCCACCGCGCCGTCCCCCAGCATCGAGCGGACGGTCACGCCGAAGGCGGTGGCGAGGGCCAGAGCTCCCTCGGGGGACAGCGGGCCCACTCCGGCCTTGCCTCGTACTCCATCGGTCCCAAACAGGCTCACGGTTCCTCCTCCGGTTCATCGGGGGTTGCGCCCTCTTCTGGGATGGCGGAATCGGGGGTCTCGACCAGCTCGCTGCGGAGGACGATGGCCGAGGGAGAGACCGCAACCACCTCGATTCTCTCCCCTCGCGGGTGGTCGATGCGCAGGGTCAGCCCCAGCTCGCCTTCGGCGCGCGCACCGGGTGCCCAGCCCACGCTCGATTCTTCCCCCACCGCGGGCAGCTTCCCAACGGGCCCACCAAGCTCCAGGGTGAGGTTCTCCGTACGCAGCAGATCGAGCACGGGGACGGGGCCCTTGAGCGTGACCAGGGCCGCGGTGGGTTCGAGGAGTAGCCCGAGTCGAGCGGAGAGTCCGCGGGAGAGCGACACCCGCACCGCGCCGTATTCTCGTTCTGCCATCACCTCTTCCACCACCAACTTCACGCTGACGCTCGAGGCACTCTCCGGAAGGAGGTGGAGGCCGGTGGTGTCGAGCGCGAGGTCGCCGTCGAAGCCCTGGGCGTAGCGATCGAGCCGAAGCGGAGTGGTTTGGATCGACGTGAGCTCCGCCAGCTCCGACTTCGCGCCAGCGAGAGCGACCTCCGCGGGCACCACTGAGCGCTCCGTCTCCACGAATCCAGCCGGAAGGCTGCCGCGCACGCGAATCTGCACCGGGACCAGTCTCCGGTCCTGTTCATCGAAGGAGAACCGGATCATCGCCGGCGACACCGTGGAGATGCGTAGGCGCTCGGGAAAGCTCGAGGGGGGCTGTCGGAAGCTGTATTCGGTCGTCCCGGAGTTCGCCTCCTCGAGGTCGACGACATACCGAAGGTCCAGGTCCTGGGTCCGACTGAGGGCGGTGCGTGTGCCCGAGGCGACGATCACGACCTGCTCAGGCAGCGGGTCGTCATTCATCAACACGAGATCGGCGGGGAAGAGGTATTCCACGGGGACGCGGAAGGTGGCCTCCTCGTTCTCCTCCCCGTGCGAGTAGAGGAACGACAGCACCGCGAGGACCAGGGCGAGCACCTTCAGGCCCAGGTTCTGCGTAAGCATCAAGCGGATTCGGCTGAGCACCTTCACGCGTGGCCATCCTTGTCGGCGATGGTCTCCGTCGAGCCACTGCTCGCAGCGCCATTGCGCTTCACCGGTCGGCTCGTCCCGGTGAGGGTCAGGCCCCGAGACTCCTCAGCCTCCTCCGCTTCGAGCTGAAGGAGGCGCTGGACTTCGAGGCGGAGCTCATCGGGGGTGTCCACGATGTGCAGGTCGCCCTTGAAGGCGATGCTGACGCGGCGCCGCTCCTCCGAGACGCAGAAGATGAGGGAGTCCGTCTCCTCGGTCAGCCCCATGGCCGCGCGGTGCCTCGTCCCCAGAGAGCGGTCGATGTCGGTGCGCCGGGTGAGCGGAAGGAATGCGCCGGCCACCCAGATGCCGCCCTCGCGCACCACCACCGCCCCATCGTGGATGGGGCTGGTGGGCTGGAAGATCGCGACGAGCAGCTCCTCGCTCAAGGACGCATTGAGCACCGTGGCGTCGTCCTCGAGCTCGTCGAGGTTGGCGGCGCGCTCCACCACGATGAGGGCTCCCTTGCCCTGGTCGGCGAGCCGGAAGCAGGCGCGCGCGACCTGTTGGTAGAGGCCCTCGCGGCTGTCGCTGGGTGCCCGGCCGAGCCACGGCCCTCCCACGCGGGCCAGGCCGCGGCGAATGTCCTCCTGGAAGAGGATGATCACGGCGAGCACCAGGTAGAGACTGAACTCGTCGAGCAGCCACCCCACGGTCTGGAGCCGAAGGAGCTGGCTCATGAGGTAGAGCCCGATGAGGGCCACCAGACCGATGAGCACTTGGATCGCCCGAGTCCCCTTGATGATCAGGAGGACTCGATAGAAGAGGAACGCGACGACGAGGATGTCGACGACGTCCAGGGGGCGCAGATCGGGCAGCAGCTCCAGCACGGTCCCTCTGTACCCCTAGGTCGGACGGTCCGAAAGCCCGCCTTCCGTGTCCGACAGGGCCATTGTCACATTCAGGACGGCCCGAGTCGCGCGCACGTCGTGGACTCGCAGGATGTGCGCCCCTCGCAGGGCTGACCAGGCCGCCACGGCGAGCGAGCCATACAGCCGGTCGTCGCCCTCCTGGCCAAAGAGTCTTCCCAGGAACGACTTCCGAGATGCCCCCAGGAGGACGGGGCGTGCGAGCTGCTCGAAGTGGCCCACCTCGGAGACGAGGCGCAGGCTGTCAGTGGCCGTCTTTGCGAACCCGATCCCTGGGTCCACGGCTTGGCGCTCGGCAGGGATCCCGGCCGCGGTTGCTGCGTCACAGAGCGCGCGGAGCGCCTCGGAGACCTCGGACACCACGTCCCTGTAGTCGGTCTGACCCTGCATGGTCTGGGGGGTGCCCCGCATGTGCATGAGCACGACGGCGGCCCCATGCTCCGCGGCCACCGCCAGGATCTCTGGCTCTCTCGTGCCCCCTGTGACGTCGTTCACGATGACTGCGCCAGCTTCGAGAGTCCGACGAGCGACGGTGTGGCGGCTCGTGTCGATGGAGATGGGGAGGGGGTAGTCCTCCTTCACGAGTCGCTCGACGACCGGGACCGTGCGGCGGAGCTCCTCGTCGAGGCTGACGGGAGCAGCACCAGGCCTCGTGGACTCGCCTCCGAGGTCGAGGACATCGGCCCCCTCGTCCACAACCTCCCACGCGCGGCGCACTGCCGCGTCGACTTCGGCGTGGTGGCCGCCGTCGAAGAACGAATCGGGGGTGACGTTGAGGATCGACATCACCGCCGGGCGGTCCGAGGGCAGCGCCCCCCCCTGCCACGACAGTGGGCGAATCACGACAGGCTCAGGCGGGCTCTGCGTTGTAGCTGCTGAGCACCCGGTGTACGTCGTCGCCCGACACGGTCTCGACCTCGAGCAGCAGAGCTCCGAGGGCATGCAGGGCTTCGAGGTTGTCCACGAGGATGCGCTTCGCTGCGGCGTAGCCGTCCGTCACGATCTTGCGGACCTGCCGGTCGATCTCCAGTGCGGTCGCCTCGGAGTAGTCCTGGTGCTGCGCGAACTCGCGGCCCAGGAAGATCTGCTCCTGCTTCTTGCCGAAGGCCAGCGGACCCATCTCGGACATGCCCCACTCGCACACCATGCGGCGCGCGATGTCGGTGGCTCGCTCGATGTCGTTGCTCGCGCCGGTCGTGAACTTCTCCAGGGCGACCTCTTCGGCCGCGCGCCCCCCCATCAGGATCTTGATGGAGTTGAGGAGCCGGTCGGTGTCCTGGCTGAAGCGCTCGGCCTCGGGCAGCTGTTGCGTGAGGCCGAGGGCCTGTCCTCGGGGAACGATCGTGACTCGGTGAATGGGGTCGGCGTCGACCAGCGAGGCCGCGACCAGTGCGTGGCCGGCCTCGTGGTAGGCGGTGTCCCGCTTCTCGTCCTCCGACATCACCAGGGAGCGTCGCTCGGCACCCATCATCACCTTGTCCTTGGCGGCTTCGAGCGAGCTCATCCCCACCGCGCTGTGATCTTCGCGAGCGGCCAGCAGCGCCGCCTCGTTCATGAGGTTGGCGAGGTCCGCGCCCGTGAATCCGGGGGTTCCACGCGCGATGACTGCCAGGTCGACGTCGTCGGCGAGGGGGATGTTTCCCGCGTGCACCTTGAGGATTCCCTCGCGGCCGCGGATGTCTGGGCGTGGGACCACCACGCGCCGGTCGAATCGGCCCGGGCGAAGCAGGGCGGGGTCGAGCACATCGGGACGGTTCGTCGCCGCGATGAGGATCACCCCCTCGTTGCCCTCGAAGCCATCCATCTCGACGAGCAGCTGGTTGAGCGTCTGCTCGCGCTCGTCGTGGCCGCCACCGAGTCCGGCGCCGCGCTGACGACCCACGGCGTCGATCTCATCGATGAAGATGATGCAGGGCGCGTTCTTCTTGCCCTGCTCGAAGAGGTCACGCACGCGGGACGCGCCAACGCCCACGAACATCTCGACGAAGTCCGACCCCGAGATCGAGAAGAAAGGCACGCCAGCTTCTCCGGCGATCGCGCGCGCCAGGAGCGTCTTGCCCGTCCCCGGGGGGCCCATGAGGAGGACCCCCTTGGGGATCCGTCCGCCCAGGCGAGTCACCTTCTTCGGCGACTCCAGGAAGTGGACGATCTCAGCGAGCTCTTCCTTTGCCTCCTCAACTCCGGCTACGTCGTCGAAAGTAACGCGCTTTCCGACCTCATTGAGCATGCGCGCGCGGCTCTTGCCGAACTGCATCGCGCGCCCGCCTCCAGCCTGCAACTGACGCATGAGGAATACGAGGAACAGCAAGATGATCACGACGGGAAGCCACTGCCAGAGCGCTCCCCCCCAGCGGCCGCCGCTCTCCTTGTAGTCCGGCACCAGGTTCCCCTTGTCCAAGACCGTGACGTACTGCTTCGTGCGCCCCCGCGTCTGGAACTTGGGTCCGCGGGCGATGAGATCGCCCTTCTTGACCTTGCCGGAGCCGTCGCTGGCAGCCCCGCCAGCGCAGCCGGACGCGGGCTCGGAGTCGCCCCCAGTGGATCGCCAACGGGCGAGGCGTGACGCGTAGATCTTCTTGCTGACCAGCCACTCGATGGGGGCTGCCCCATCGTCGGGGCGAATGGTCACCTTGAGGAGCTGCGCGTCCTCGGCCTTGTCGACTTCGACGTTGGCGTCGACGGGGGCCACGAGATCGGCGAACCGACCCGAGATCTCGTCAACGTCATTCTCACCTGCGGTAATCACCAGGTCCTCGGAGTCCACACGCCCGTCGTCGACGGCCGAGAGGAACTCCGCAAAGGTCGGCTTCTGAGTGACCTCAGCACCCTGGTTCACCAGGGCCATGAAGAGAAGACCGAGCAGGATGATGAAGAGCAGGAAGGCTGTGGACTTCTGTGCCTGCTTCATGGGCTCCGTTCCAGCGCCCGAGTCCGCTCGACTCGGGGCGCGACAGTGTACAGGACAAGGGCGTCGACCGACGCCGCGCTCAAGGGATGAAGGGAGGAGGCGCGTACGCCGGGGATCCAGAGGACGTCCCCCGTCGACGACTCCGCGATGGGCCAGGTGGCCCGTGCGGACGCCGGAACCCCAGTCTCTGCGAGTAGGTCACGCACTGCGCGAGAGCCAGCGAGGCCGAACGGGCGAATCCGTCGCCCGGGGGCGGCGCGTGTGAGGCGGGGGGTGCCCACGGCCCGGGAATCGAACAGGGCGAACGAGGTCCCGGCGCCACCACGATCGCGCAGGAGTCTGCGGGCCGTGGTGGCGGGAACCGTGGCGATCCCGATCGACGGCGGAGCGCGACGCGGCAGGTCGCTGCCTACGGTCACGCGGGCACCGGTGACGTGCGCGACGACCCCGCCGCCGAGGTCTACGCGGCGAGGCTCACCGCCCGAGTCACGTCGGACGACCCTCAACAGCCCCTGGAGTGCAGCCCGCGATGGGGGCCGAGGCGCGGGGGACGGGACTGTGCGTTGAAGCAGGCTCAGGGCGATCTCCTCCTCGAGGTTGGCGAGCTCGATCCGGTCGAGTTCGATGCCATCCACCGTCTGCCGACGCACCACGAGCTTCTCTGCCCGTGCCGCCGCGCAGTGAAGGTAGGTACGGCGCTCCCGTCGATTCAATGCCTCACTGAGCACAACTGCCCGCTCGGATGGGGAGAGAGCAGCCGCCTGCCGAACCCGAACGCGCACAAAGCGGGGATCCGCGTTGCTCGGATCCTCGCGCCAGGACCACCCCCTCGCCTGGGCCAGGGAACGCAGCGTCGCCCGCGGGATCCCCAGGAGCGGGCGTGCGAACCCGCCGGATACCGGCGCCATGCCGACGCGAGACGCCAGCCGTCGACCGCGCCACTTCTGCACGAGGAGAGTCTCGACCTGGTCGTCCTCGTGGTGGCCAACGAAGCAGACCGGCGCGTCCCAGCGGGCCATCACATCGGAGAGGAACTCACGTCGCACCGCACGGGCAGCTGCTTGGAGACCCACCGACGCGATGTCTGCCATCCGCGGGCGATGCGTGCGACGCACCAGCGGGACGCCGAGGTCGTGAGCCATTCGCGCGACCTCCCGGGCATCCGCGGCTGCCGCGCGGCCGCGGAGTCCGTGATCGAGGTGCGCCAGCACAGCCACCCCTCCCCGTGCCGTCAAGAGCGGGGTCAGTACCCGCGCCATCACCGATGAGTCGAGGCCGCCAGAGCAGGCGAGCACCGCTCGCGCCGGCCACCCGTTCTGGGCGAGCCACTGGCGGAGTGCGTCCACCACTTCGGCGTCGATGGCCGGCGGCCCCGCGCTCAACGCTGCTCCTGGATGGCGAGGGCCTCCGCTGTCTGCTCGAGCTTCGCGAGGACGCGTTCGATCTGGGCCTCGAGATCCTCCACCTGCTGACGGAGCTCCGCAGCTTCGCTCTGCAGCTCCGTGGTTCGTTCGGCCAACACGCGCTCCGTCACCCGTCGTACGCGGGAGCGGAGAGGTGCGGCGACGACGGACGCGGCGCGGGCGAGGGTGGAGCGGAGCACGGGGGAAACCTAGAGCCCCGCGCGGAGACTCGCGCGGTCTGCTTCGTCGTTGGGCCCCCCGCACTCGTTTGACGCCGCCGTCTACGATGGGGAGGTGACCGCACCCTTCGCCCGCGAGAGTCGTGATGCCCGAATCCAGCTCGCCGTGGTGGTGTTCGCCGCGCTGCTCGTGAGGCTCCTCCTCGCCCCCCGCTACTTCGGGTGGGAAGAGGGTGACTACGGGAATCTCATGATGATTCGCGAGGTCATCGACTCGAAGTTCACGTGGTTCCGGAGCGCACACATGCCTGGCTGGTACAGCCTGGGGGCCGTGGCGCGGTTGCTCGGAGGGGGCGCCGAGCGCGGGCCGGCCCTCGCCATGACGATGGGTTTCTCGATCGCCTCTGTGGGGCTCGCGACGGCCCTCGCACGTCGACTGTCCGGCGGCTCGGCCGCGTGGCTCGTGGGACTCTGGCTGGTGTTTCAGCCCGAGATGGCGCTCTACGGCGCGTCGACTCTTCGCTCACCGGTCTTCACCTGTCTCGGGCTCGCCGCCCTGGTCCTTCTTCTGCGGGGCCGTCAGGCGGGGCACGCCGTCACCGCGGCTGCGTTCCTCGTCCGGATGGAGGCGTTCTTCGTGTTCTTCATCCCCTCGCTGTTTGCCTGGGGGCGTCAGAGGGGAAGGAGCTGGGTTCGCTTGCTCCCAGGCGTCGTGCTCCTCGCAGTGACCGTGGCCAGCTGGCAGCTCTACATCAGCGTGGCGCAGGGGGAGACGGGCCCCTTCTTTGCGGGCCCTCTGGGCCAGAACCGGCCGGAGGGAGTAAGCCTCTGGGACTTTGCCTTGAACGGAGCCGCGACGGCCTGGCATCTGGCCACCTGGACCCTGCCGCGCAAGGTGTCGTGGACAGCGCTGGTGCTCGCCGGGATCGGCCTCACGTCGGTGCTCTCCGGATTCGGGCGGGCGGGCGGGCGCTCGGTCGCTGGTTACGGTCTCTTCACCCTGGGCTTCTGGCTGGCCGAGGGGTTCATCTCCCAGCAGGATCCCAACCACAACCTCTACTGGGTGTGGCTCATGCCCGCGCTCCCTCCCCTCTTTCTGCTGGCTGGGGTCGGCTGGCAGTGGGTGGAGGAGCGGCTTTCCCCACTCCCTCGTGCCGGGCGCGCAGCCCTCTTTGGCCTCGTCCTCCTCTCCGCGGCCCCGTCGTTCCTTTCCGAGAGCCGCTACCAGATGGAGCGGTCCGAGGCCTGGTATCGCCCTCAACTCGAGCTCTCACGGTGGCTCGAGACGAATGCCCGTCCTGGGGCGGGCATGATTCTGGGGTCCATTCCCGAGGTGTGGGTGCAGCGAAGAGCCCATGCATTTCGGGTGACTTCCTGGTGGTTCCTTCCACCCTCCTTGAAGGAGAAGCCGAAGGAGCAGTTCGGGGCCTTTCTCGTCGATCAGCGGGTGGACTACGTGATGTGGTTCGCCGAGGAGTGGACCGAGGCGTCGGCGTTTGCGCCCTGGCTGGCTGACGGCGCCCCGGTGCAGGCCGGGCCGGCTCGACTCGTCCCGGTGGATCGCGAAGATGGGTATGGGTGGATTCTCTATGTGGTCGAGCGTTCCGGCGAAGACCCTCCCCCACGTCCGCCTGCCTTTGGTTCGGGGGCGGTCGTCGGCCCCGGGTGGGGAGCATGAGCCGTCCAGGGAAGGGCGCCGACCATCGGGCCTGGCAGTCCGCCCTCGAGCTCCTCGACGCTCCCGGCGACGACGCGGGCAGCCCCCTTCCCTCCCTCATTCCCGCGCTGCTCGAGGTGAGCGCGATGAGCAAGGCTGCGCGCAAGGGCGTCGCAGCCGCGGTGGACGGACACGCCGAGCGGCGAGAGTTCGTACGGGCCCGCCTCGCCGAACTCGCCGACGAAGAGCCCGACGGCCGCACGGAGCGACTCCTCCGTCGAGCCACGGGAGCAGACGCCGCCGCCCAGGTCCGAAAGAACCCCATTGCGCGCAACGAAGGGTTTGCTTGTGCGTGGTGTGGCAAGGACGTGCCTCCGGCGCCCGGGGGAGGTATTCGCAATCACTGCCCCTGGTGTCTCCGGTCTCTCCACGTGGACGGGCCGGTGCCGGGAGACCGAGCGAGCGGGTGCGGTGGGGTGATGCATCCCATCAGCTTTGAAGGCAGCGGCGACTTGCGGGTACTTCAGCGCTGCGCGCGGTGCGGGCATGAGCGGCGCAACGGACTGCACCCCCACTGGTCGGAGGCACCAGACCTCGTGGATCCCAAGCTCCTCGGCACCTCGGGCGGCGGTCCCGCAGGCGGACGGGGCTAGGCGGAGAGCCCCGTCCGGCGGCGTAGGCGCTCTTGCCGGTGCAGGAGACCGTCGAGCTCGTCCTGGGCTGCGAAGCCATCTCCGTTTGCGAGCCGCGCGAGGAGTTCGTCGACCACGTCGAGGGCCTCCCCCGCTCGGTCCAGACGGTGTTCGAGTGCGACGGCCTCAGATCGCCAGGGGTGCAGGTCTTGCCCTCCCGCTGCCGCGCGCATCCGGCGCCACAGGGGCAGGGCCTCCTCGTGCCGCCCACTTCGTCGCAAGTGCTCCGCCAGATGGTGCATCGCTCCATAGACCACCGGGTCCTGGGCGTCTCCTCGCGTCAGGATCTGGAGGACCTGCTCTCCACGGTCGATCTCGCCACGCTCCACCAGCAGTCGGCCCGCCTGGGCGAGGGCCGCCGGGTCAGGCAGCGCGGCCCCTGGCGCCTGCACGCAGCGGTCGAGGTGGGCGGTGAGGGTGACGAGGCTGAGCAGGTCGAGGGCGTTGTGATCCTGCACGCGCCGGACCGCCGACCCGTCACCGGTCCGGAGCCACGCGAACCACGCCGCCGGTGCCTCGCTGCCTGGCATGTCGTCGTGACGAAAGACGCCGAGGCAGGCCTCCTCGAGCGAGCTGAGGCTGCAGCTCGCGAGGCTTCGGCGGAACAGCCGGCGCGCAGGATGAATGAGGTCGAGGTGGGGGGTGTCGAGCACCACGTCGGGACTCATGCGGTTCATGACGAACCGGTCCGCAAGCACGTGCCGGTCAAAGGACTTTCCGTTGAAGGAGACCAGGAACTTCGCCGCCTCGAGGGTCGGCAGGAGGCCCTCGAGGAGCGCCGCTTCATCGCCGGGCTCTCGCAGCAAGTACTGCACGAGGTGCACCCCGCCATCCTCGTCCACGGTCGCGATTCCCACGATGAAGGCCAGGTTCCCTCCCCCTCCCATGAGGCCGGTGGTCTCCAGATCGAAGAAGACCGCCTCGCGAGGGTCGAAGGAGGAGAGGCGCGGGTCCCCCGAGAGCACCACCGCGCCTGCGGCGTCCACCTCCAGGACGCGGTCCAGCGCCATCGCGCCGTGAAGGTGCCCCGCCGGGAACCGCGCTTCGCAATGGAACCACGCGCCCGTGTCGTCCCCACGAAGCTCCCGCGACAGCTGGGGCGGGTGGGTCGGGGGGCGGTTCGGGTCCGCCCGCGGGAGACGGCTCGGGGGCGAGAACGTGGGGCCGGATCCGAGGGAGGCCCCGCCCTGCGCCGCGCTCATGGTGGACCGACGACGCCCCTCGCGCCTGACGCTCTGTGGGGGCGCACTGCTCGCTCGGAACATCCGCTGGAGTCGCTCCCCCACGGAGGGCTCCGCGGCATCGTTGGCTGACGGCTCCTCGGGCGGGGCGTCGGGTTGCGGAGCCGCTGTCTTCTTTGCCGGCTCCCCCAGCTGTCGCCGGAGCCGGTCCCGCAGGGAGCTCACGCCATCACCCCGTCACGACGAGGAGCATCGGTCTGGCTTGTGCGCTTCGGGGGCTCGGACCCCTCGGGCCAGACGCCGGGTCCTCGGGGCCGCGAGATCCGTCCCGTGAGCCAGTTGGCGAGGTCGATCGCCACATCGCGGGCCCCGTCTTCGACCTCTCCGATGGGGCCTACACAGCTTGGGCACCCCGCGCTGCACATGCAGCCCGTGATGAGGGCCCTCGCCTCTTCGAGCAACGTGTCGCAGAGCGCGTACGCTTTCTCGGCGAGCCCGACTCCGCCGGGGAGGTTGTCGTAAATGAACACGGTCGGTCGCTCGATCTCGAGGCTCTCGGGCCGCGTGGACTCTCCGTCGGTGCGCACCACCATCCGTTGCCCACCGCGCCCCAGCCCGGCGACCCATTCGTCCTCCGGGTCCGCGAGGGCGAGGCCGAGGTCCCCGGTGGAACACATGAGGTGCAACGCGGCGAGGCTACGCATGGCGCTCCCCAGCCCCAGGAGGCCGTCCACGACATCCAATCCTCGGTATCCGGCGGCTCGCAGCGGCTCTCCCGGCAGCGTGAGCCAGAACGACATCGTGTGCATCTCCACATCGGGGAGGTGCACGTCGCCGTACCCCACGTTCTCCGACGTGTAGAGCTTGACCTTCTTGTAGCCCACGGTCTTCTTCGCGACGTGGACCTCACCGTGAGCCTTGACCCCTCCGTACTCACGGTGGGTCTCCTCGAAGCGCTCGAGCACGCGAACGCGTGAGTAGCTCTGGGCGGTGGTGTAGTGGTCCACCTGCACGCGCCGCACGTAGGCCTTGCACTGTTCCCAGTCCAGCCGGTCCACCTGGTATGGCTGGCTCTCCACCATGTAGATGGCGCCTTCGTGCACGATGGTCTGTGCCGAGATGCGGTCGGTCTCGGCGATGACACGGTCGTTCTGGGTCTTGTCGATGATCACGACGTTCTCGGGGTCCCCGCTGCGCAGGCTCACGCCATCGGCGGGGTAGCTCTCGTCGGACCAGTGCCACGTATCGTTGCGACGGTGGGCCAGCCCCGCCTCCTCGAGGAACTCGAGCATCTCCACCAGGTTCTCTCCGCCAAAGCTCTCCTCGGCTCGGAACGGCAGCTCGTAGAGGGAGCACTTGAGGTGGCTCACGAGCACCATCAGGTTGTCGGGGTCGATGCGCGCATGCTCCGGCGAGGCCTGAAAGAGGAAGTCGGGATTGTTGACGATGTACTGATCGAGCGGGGTGTTCCGCGCAATCACGATGACGACCGAGCGACTCGTGGAGCGCCCGGCGCGCCCGGCCTGTTGCCACAGAGACGCCACGCTTCCGGGATACCCAGCGAGGATGGCGACATCGAGACGCCCGATGTCGATACCGAGCTCCAGGGCGTTGGTGGTGACGACGCAGGTGACGTCGCCGTTCCGAAGCCCCCTCTCCACCTGCCGGCGAAGGCCTGGGAGGTAGCCGCCGCGGTAGCTGGCGATGCGCCCCTGCAGCTTTGGCTTCCTGGAGAGCTGCTCCTTGAGATAGCGGGCGAGGACTTCGGTGTGCAGACGGGAGCCGGTGAAGCAGATGGTCGCGATGCCCTGCTCTACGAAGGGAGCGGCGATCCGCCGGGCCTGGCTCAGGACCCCAGACCGGATCCCGAGCTCGGCGTTGATCACCGGAGGGTTGTACAGAATCACCTCCTTTGGCCCCGAAGGAGCGCCGTTCTCGCTCCGGTCGACCAGGGTCACGGGCCGGCCGAGCAGGCGTTCGGCGTGCTCGGCGGGGTTGGCGATGGTGGCTGAGCAGCAGATGAAGCGAGGCCGTGAGCCGTAGAACTCACACAGCCGCAAGAGGCGCCTGAGCACGCCCGCCACGTGGCTCCCGAAGATCCCGCGATAGGTGTGCATCTCGTCGATGACGATGTACTCGAGGTCTTGAAGGACCTTTCTCCATCGGGGGTGGTTGGGGAGGATTCCCGCGTGAAGCATGTCTGGGTTCGTGACGACCACATGCCCCCGAGTGCGGACCGCCGTCCTCGCGTCGGCGGGTGTGTCTCCGTCGTACGTGAAGGTCCGCACGGGCACGCCGAGGGAGTCGATGACCTCTTGCAGGCCCGAGACCTGGTCCTGGCTCAGCGCCTTCGTGGGGAAGAGATAGAAGGCCCGAGTCTCCGGGTTCTCGAGGACGCGTTGCAGGACCGGCAGGTTGTAACAAAGGGTCTTGCCCGAGGCGGTGGGGGTGACGACGCAGAGGTCCTCCCCTCGGCGCACGGCATCCACCGCCAACCGCTGGTGCCGGTACAGCTGCTTGACCCCGTTGCGCTCCAGGGCGGACCTCAGCCCGGGCTGGACCCAGTCAGGGAAGTCCTCGTAGCGGGCGTCGACCCCCTCGATGGTGGCGTGGTGGGTGACGCAGGCGCCCGTGCGAGGGCCGTCCAGCACTCCCTGAACGACCTTGCGAATGCTGCGGTGGCGCGGAATCTCGGGCATCGGGGCCTCGGCAGGGGCTGTGGTAACTTGCGCCCCTTCGGCTAGAAAACCCTGAACAGGTGTTCCGTGTCAAGAGACCTATCCACACGTTCCGGCTTCACGCGTACCGACGATGGCGTCGAGCTCTATTGGCGCAGCGTCGGGCAGGGCGGGCCTGCTCTCGTCTGCTGCAACGGCATTGGAGTCGGAGTCAGCTTCTGGGACTACGTGGTGGACCGCTTCGCGGACACCCACGAGGTGGTGGTGTGGGACTACCGAGGCCACGGCCGATCGACGCCGAACCGCCCTGGAATGGCCGTCCACATTCCCCGCCTCGCTCGCGACCTCGGACTCGTCTGCGCCGATGCTGGCCTCGAGCAGGCCATCTTCCTTGGGCACTCCATGGGGTCTCAGGTGATCCTCGAGCGCACCCGGCAGGCCCCAGAGCAGGTGCTCGGTCTCGTCTCGGTCCTGGGGACCTTTGGACATCCGCTGGACACCTTTGGGGACCTGCCGGTCTCCCGCCAGCTCTTCGACCTCCTGATTCAGCTCTCGCGAAGCTTCCCCCGGGCTTTCGACTACTTCGGGTCGACCCTGGTGGCCCAGCCGTGGGCCTTCGACGCGAGCAAGCTGCTCAAGCTCGTCGATGGAGACCGCATCCGGCGGGACGACCTGCGGCAGTACCTGCACCACCTCGCGGGTGGGATCAGCCTCGCCTTCTTCTTCGACATGGCGGAGTCCATGGGCGAGCACACCGCCCGGGACATCCTCCACACCATCGAGGCACCCGCCTTGGTGATCGCCGGGGAGTTCGACTCGTTCACACCACCGCGGCTCGCGCGTGAGCTGGCCGACTCCCTCGCAGGCTCACGTCTCGTGATGCTCGACGGAGCCAGTCATGCGGGCCTGCTTGAGCAGCCGGCGCTCATGAACGAGGCGATCAGTCAGTTTCTGCGGGAGATCGAGGCCAGGGGCTGACGGACTCGGTGGCTGCGCCCGCCCAGGCGGAGGCAGCGCGGGCATCGACCCACCGAAGCTCGCTCGCCGCGAGGCTCGAGGCCTTTCCGAGGGCGTCGGTGCGCCCAGGTCCACCAAGCGCGGCGAGCAACAACGGTCCCCACGGCGACGCGGGATGCGCTTCTGTGAGCTGTCCGGCGGTCGCGGCCACCGCATCCCGGTCTCCAGACACCAGCTGAATCTCTCCGGCCAGGCGGAGCTTCGTAGCGGGGTCGACTCCATCGGGCAGGGCAGCCAGGGCCGCGACCGCGCCTTCGACGTCGCCCTGCACGAGCTGGACCTCAGCGGCTTGGGCCGCGAGAGCCGGGGCGCCGGCGTGGGCACGCTCGCCGCGTCGCACCGCAGCGGCC
>JAGSHC010000363.1 GCA_023954745.1 Deltaproteobacteria bacterium
GGCCGCTGCCTCCCGCGCCACGCAGCGGCGGAGCTCTTCGCTCAGGGCGCGAGCCTGCGGGCCGACCCCTTCGTCACCCAGCGCCTCTTCATGCAGGGCGGTCCCTTCTCGTGCGTCCTCCGAGGTGACCCGCGCCGTCTCGACGCTGCGGAACGCGGCGGCCTCCACCTCGCTGGCGACCTGCTCATCGCGACACCAGCGCTCCTCGCCCTCTGCCACGAGGGCCTCGGCGGCGACGAGCTGCGCGCGTGCGGCTTTGAGAGCTTTGCGCTGAGCGGGGGTGGCGCGAGACGGGAGCGGGACGAGGAGGAGGAGGCCGAGCACGAGGGCCACTGGCGTGACCTGGGCGGGTCTCGTGCGGGGGAGGGGAGGGGAGGCGGTCACGGGGGGTGAGACTGCCAGCGGGGGGGGAGGGTGTGCCAGCGGATCACTCCCCAGCCAGCTCCAAGCCCAAACAGTCGAAGAACAGCATGCGGTTGGGCATGGAGGCCGCGACGTCGTCGAGCTGGTCGGCGGTGTAGGCGTCGGGGCGGTGGCGGTAGGCGAGGTAGGGGACCACGGACTCGGCGAGGTCTTCACGGTCGGGGAAGTCGCGGGCGTAGGTGGAGACGTAGCCCCCGTCGGCGTCCTGGGCGGCGAGCCAGTCGGGGGCGTCGCGGTAGTGCGGGTCGAGCGACGTGTGCGCAGCCTCGTGGGCCAGGGTCTCCTCGAGGATGCCGTCGGCCATGTAGTCCTCGCCTTGCAGGACGTGGATGAGCAGGTCTTCGTTGCCGCCGCCGAAGGGCTCCAGGCCGTCGTGGATGGTCACGGTGCGCAGGTCGGAGAGGAGGAGCGCGGGCAGGCGCCCAATGGCTGGCAGGTAAATGTCGGCGTGGGCCTCGGCCGTGGCGAGGTCGAACTCGGTGTTGACGCGGACTTCGACGGAGGCGCCGGCGACGGTGGCCTCGAAGAGGTGCACTTCGGTGGTGACCCACGCGTCCGCGCGGCGGTCGAAGGTGGTGCGGGTGCCGATGCCGAGCGAGGTGCGCCCGGCGTAGGACGTGGGGTCAGCGTCGGTGAGGATGGAGGGGGAGAGGAAGATCGTCCCGCCCCAGGGCGGCTCGGCGGGAGCCGCAGGGTTGGGGGCGTAGGCGCCCTGGAGGTCGTCGCAGTCGGGGCCGGCCGGGACGGAGTCGTCGTCGTCGCTGGGGGGCGCCGGGTCGGTGGGGCACCCCGGAGAGAGGACGAGGAGGGCCAGGAGGCGGACGGCAAGAAGGGATGGGCGGGGCATCGGCGGGGCGAGGCTACCAACCGCTCCTCGGAGCCTGCCCATTTCCGCGATACAGCGCCGAAAGCAACCTCGGCGGTCTCAGCGTGATACGAGGTGGCATGAGCGACCTCGATGTTCTCGAATCTTCGGACTCTCCCCTCGGAACAATTTACCTGGGACGGCGCCGCGTCGCGTCCCAGCCTGACTGGGTCTACGAGATCTGGGTCTCCGGCCACATCTTGATGAGCAGCCTCAACAACGTCTCGGAGAGGCAGCTGTCCACCACCGCCCTGAAGCTGCACGAAGGCACCGGTCCGCTGCGCGTTCTCGTGGGAGGCCTGGGCCTCGGGTACACGGCGGAGGCTGCGCTCGTCGATGCCGGCGTCGCCAAGCTGCGGGTGGTCGAGAAGATGGACTTCGTCATCGACTGGATGAAGGGAGGCTTGCTTCCCCTGTCCGCCGAGTTCGCGGACGACGACCGCCTGGAGATCGTGCAGGGCGACATCTACGAGGACCTGCTCGGGGCTCCGTCCGAGTTGTACGACCTGATCCTGGTGGACGTGGACCACGCGCCGGACTTCCGCCTCGATGATGGGATTGGGCGCTTCTACACCGCTGAGGGTCAGAAGCTCGTGGCCCAGCACCTCGCGCCGGGAGGCGTGCTCGCGGTCTGGTCCGCCTGGGACAACGCCCCCTTCGCCGAGCTCCTGGGCGCGACGTACGCCCGCTCCTGTCGCGAAGAAGTACGCTGGGACGACGTCGAGGCCGAGGGCAGAAGCTTCAGCAACATGCTGTTCTTCGCCAGCGGAGTCGCGGAGAGCTGAGATGCGATGGATGGCGCCCGTTCTTGCTGCCGCGGTGATTGGATTCGCGGCGTCCCCCAGCACGGTCCTCGCTGACGTCGTGCCGGTGGACTCCGAGCCGGCCGTCCCGCCCCCCACCACCCCCTACGTCTCGGTGCAGGTGGGGGTGGAGCTGCAGTCTCTGGAGAGCGCGGCGTGGGAGGTGGCGGCGTCGGTCGACAACCTCGCGGTCTCGATGCAGACCATGACGGCCTCGCCGTCGCTCAGCGAGGAGCAGAAGGCCGAGCTGATGGCGGTGATGGAGCGGGTGGATCTGCTGTCGGAGCGGGTGACCGCCGCGGTGGAGCAGCTCCCGGAGGCGGTGGAGGGAAGCCGTGCGCCCCTGACGGGGATCGCCTCGGACCTCGCCCACGAAGTGCGCCGCACGGTGGTGCTCGCGCTGGGAGCCGTCGTGGTGGTGGTCGTGCTCGCGCTGTTGGCGATGTACTTCTTCACGATTCGCCCCACGGGGCAGGCGCTGTCCGCTCTGGTCGGTCGGCTCGCTGGCTTGGCGAAGAGCGTCGAAGACAGCGTGAATCTGGTCGCCGAGACGAACGCCGTGCAGCTCGAGCTGGCGCGAATCCTCGAGGCGCAGCGGGAAGCCATCGATGGGTACACGGCGAAGCTCGACCAGGTGGGGGCCGAGGCGCCGTTGGATTGAGTGTGACGTGGGGCGGGCTGCGGGGCTCTCCCGTCACCTCAAGCGCTTCACTGCTTCCTCGACGGCCTCCGCGGCGGCTCGCGAGGCGGGTCCGCGGCATCCACTCGCGGCGAGGTGGGGGCTAGTACCTCTGGCGGCGGCGCCACCCGACGAGGCAGACCAGGCCGAGGATGGCGGAGCCTCCTCCGGTGGGGAGGGCGACCCCGCAGCCGCGAGAGTCGTCGCAGCCGGTGGGCACGGTGTTGTCGAGGTCGTCGAACGAGGTGGTGTCGTCGTCGTCGGTCACGGCGGTGGAGTCGTCATCGTCGGCGGTGTCGTCATCGTCGGCGGTGTCGTCGTCGTCGCCCGAATCGTCGTCATCGGTGGTGGTGTCGTCGTCGTCGTCGCCAGGCGGGAGCTCCGGGCAGTCCCCGTCGCCGGGAGGCCAGCAGGAGTCCGGCGGGCAGACGTAGCAGCCACCCACCGACGGGTCGCACCAGGGTTCGCCGTGGCCGGTGTAGGTCGGCACCACGGGGACGACGGACGCGTCGAGGTTGTCGCAGTCCGTGAGGTCGGTGAACCCGTCGGCGTCGTACTTGTCGGTGCTGTCGCTCGGAAAGACCCCCGACAGTGCGCAGGTCCAGCCGGAGGGGCCCGGCACGTCAAACTCCGGCGAGGGACCGGCCGGGGCCAACAAGGTGGGTGCGAACGCGTATGGGGTAGCGAGGTCCGTGCGAGAGGTCGCCGTCAACTGATACGCCGCGGCGTCGCCTTGAGGGCACCAGCCCGGTCCACTTGGGCAACCGACGGGGATCTCGGGGCAATGCAGGCGCGAGCGAGCGCACGAGTCCAAGAGGCGAACGTCGGCTTCAGTCTGGAACGGTCCAACGCCGAGGCCTTCCAGGGTGACACCGGTGACTGGTGCAGCGACGGTCGGCAGCTGGCTCTCCCAACCCGCGGCGGAGTTCTCCACGCGGTCCTGCACTGCCTCGACGCGCTGCCAGCAGGAACCGACGGTGTTTTGCGGAGACCCGAGGAAGATGTTTCGGATTGAGCCGAATCGACAAGGGCCTGTTCCGTCCCCTCCCCGGACCACCGGCGCGCCGTGATCACCGACGAGGTTGTGAGCGAGGTAGAACGACATGTCGGCGTTACCGGCCCCGAGGTCGAAGAGGGCCCCCCCGGTCCCGAGGGTGTTGCCTACGAAGTAGGAGCGGTAGACGGCGAGCGTGGTCTCCGCGGTCCCGGGGGTCGTGAACCGGATGAGTCCGAAGTCGCCGGGGCCTCCAGTCGCGGTTGCCGCCGTTCGACTCTGGAAAGGGACGCCCTGCGCAGCCAGCGGGGCGCAGGCTATGGCGGGCTGTGTGTCGGGGTCGTCGAGAATCTGGATAGGTGGGGAGGGAGTGCCCACTCCGCCAGATTGAAGGATGGAGTTCCCCGAGAACTCGACGTTCAGAAAGGTGTCGTTGCGGCGGAATGCGCTGGTTGCCCGTTCGACGGAGATCAGCGGGGCCCCGATGACGGTGTTCCCCCAGTAGACGATGTCGTCGCTGAAGAGGCCCCCCTCCGATAGAGCCAAGGACGCTCCGTCGACGACATTTCCCGAGACGATGCCTGGTCCGAGTTCGAGAGGGACGTCGTTGGGGGTAGACGCTGTCGGTGATGCGGTCATCCGGATGAGGGGCACCCCGGTGCTGGAGTTGCCTACGAGAATGACGTTGTTGAGCGAGACGCGCGTGGACGCGTCGATGAGGTTCCCGGTCACTCCCTCAATGACGCCGCGGTTGAGGCCCATGTAGTGGTCGGAGGGGCTGCTCGAGGCGCCGAGAAGGACAGGGGCTGACCCGCCAATTCCGACGAATCGGGTCGCTGAGAAGCTCGTGTTCTCGGCATCAAAGATTGGGCGCGTGCGAGAACAGGTGGCCTCCGAGGTGCGCAACTTCAAGACCTCGACCTCGGCATCTGGGGCGCCGGACCCCAAGACCTCGAACCCCGCGTCTCGCGAGGCCTCTCCGTCGTCACACCAGTTCGCTCCCGTGAGGGACGTGAATTCGATGCCCACGTAGACGCCCAGAGCGCCTGTGCTGTTCTCCACGGTCACCGACTCGGTGTGCTGCCCAGGGGTGTCGATGCAAACGGTGTGGGCGGGTGGGTCGGAGGGGTCTGGGTCAGGGGCGACCGCAGCCGCTGCCAGCGCGTCGGCGATGCTCGTATAGGTGCCAGAGCAGGCCGCGGGCCCTTGGCAGTTGACGAAGCTGCCCGGAGTTCCGTCGGCCCGTACGCACCACTTCTGCTCGACATCCACGGAGGGTTCGGCCCTGATCTCGCCCGCGGG
Source organism: Deltaproteobacteria bacterium (assembly GCA_023954745.1). GTDB lineage: Bacteria > Myxococcota_A > UBA796 > UBA9615 > UBA9615 > JAGSHC01. Next base: position 5,067 of record JAGSHC010000363.1, read on the forward strand.
CAGCGAGAGGAGAGCGAGGAGCAGAACGGCGAGCGGCAGGCGTGGCATGAGTCCCCCGGCTGATCGTAGACCAGTCCACTGAGGGGACGGAATAGGGTCAGGGAATCCGCCAGAATTTGTGAGCGGGGCCCC